>CADCDW010000018.1 GCA_902800325.1 uncultured Lachnospiraceae bacterium | reverse complement strand
AAAGCGAGATGGACTAATACGAGGAAAGGTGTCGCTGTGCTGGCACAAGCGACACTTTGACGAGAAACACCATCGAGCTGAAAAGCGAGATGGACTAATGTGACATAAGATGTGATTCCTGTCACATCAGCAGTATAAACTTTGACAGCGAAAAAATGCACACGCATGGCACTTGTTAATTAACGCCATGCTTTGTGCATTTTTTATGCAGTCTGATATACTTATGATATGTGACAGGGCATACATCCCGTGTCACATATTTTTTTGTATAAAAAATCGACCAAATTACATTTTAAATTATCTAATATATAGGAAGATTATTTAGAAACAATATATTAATATTAAAAGGTTTGATATAATTATTTCCATACATATTACGAAAAGAGGAAAATGAGATGAAAAACCTGGTAAAACAGGCGAAGCGTGGAAATAAAGATGCTTTTTCAGAGTTAATACAGATAAATAAGGTCAATATGTATAAGGTGGCACGAGCCATACTTTATAATGATGAGGATGTAAGTGATGCCATACAAGATACAATACTGATATGCTGGGAAAAGCTGAATACGCTTAAAAATAACGAATATTTTAAAACATGGATGACAAGGATTCTTATAAATAACTGCTATAAGATTATTAATACGAATACAAAGGAATTGCCACATTCCTTTACGGATGAGCTGGTAATAAATGATTCCGGCCTCGATAATGCAGAGTGGAAAAACAGCCTTGAATATATGGAGGAAAAGTATAGGATTATGATAATCCTCTATTATGTTCAAGGCTATAAAATAAGAGAGATAGCTAAGATACTTGATTTAAAGGAAACGACCGTAAAGGACAGATTAAAAAAGGCAAGAGAGCAATATAAATTAAAAATATTGGGAGAGAAAGGAGAGAAAGATAATGAGCTTTGAGGTATTTATTGAAGAAATAAAATCAGATAATGAGATACCTGAAGTGGTGGATTTGGGAATTAAAGAGGCTTTAGGCAGTTTAACAAAAAAAAACAATCAAATAAATAGTATTAATTCTGCTATTAATTATAAGAGATTTGTTATGGCCTTCACTGTGGTTTTGGTATGTGTTTTTACACTTTCAGTATCGGCTAAGACCTTTATATACTGGTCGGGTGGTATTGAAGAAAGATTTATCTTAGATATATTTGATAAGGATATATTGGAAAATGGAGGATTTGCAGTAAATCCAAGTATGACAAAAGGTGAAGCGGATGTATTAAGTGCAGATTGTAATGGAGTTGTTATATCTGTAACACAGACGATTTCTGACAGTGAAAATACAGTTATCGGCTTACAGATAACAGGACTAGAGGACTATGCGAAAGGTGAACTTATGCTTGATTGCGAGGTATTGATAGATGGGAAAAAGCTTTCGCATGTAAGCGGACATTCTTTTATTTATGACAGTGATAAAGGATATGGGGACACCTATATAGAGATACTCTTTAACTCAGGGGATATGGATGATGTGGAGAGTATCATCGGAAAAAGAATTACTATCGATATAAAGGGCATTGTCAAATGCGACAATTTTCCTACTGTACAAGACTATAATTATGCTGTAGAAGGTGAATGGCATCTTGAGTGGAGCTTGAGTGGAGGTGAAGAAAAAAGAGAGTGGAGCATGTCCAAGAAGATAGGTGATACGGGAATCACTCTTATCTATGCGAGGATTACACCTATTTCAATTTATCTAAGGTTCAAAGCTGACGATACCGTAGGAGCTTCCGTTGAGGGCTTTGGTGAAAAACATGACTTATACGGAATCAAGTTTGTTGACGGTACTATAAAATATGATGCCATATCAGAAGGTGAATATGGATTGGTATTTGAAAAAGACTATGATTATTATATGAAATATAATTTTGATAATATAATTAACCCTGAGGATATAAGTGCTTTACTTTTTATAAAGGAAGTGCCGATTGATTATATGAATCCTTCGGAAGAAGATTTTTATGTAATAGAGTTGAATGATTAAAAAAACATTGGAGGATAAGAAAAAATATTATGAAGGAAATAGGAAAATCAGAGTTTAGATTGGAATATTATGGTGATTCAAATATTGTAAATAATATTATAGTTACATGGCTTAATCAAAATGGATTTTTATTTGACAATAATATTATTCAGCCATGCTATGTCGGACAAGGAGGATATTTTGAGTATTATTTTAAAAATAATAAAGTAATACTGTATGCATATCATGGAAGCATAAATAGTCCTCATCCGCTTAATTCCGATGCTCGATTGGTTAATTTTAATAATTCATATGGAAAAAAAATAATTGAACTTATAAACAGAATATGTAATTATTCTGCGAATAAAGGCAAAATGATAGAAAAGGTAGAACACAATGGCACTGATTACAGAATCAATGATTTACCGCTTTATTGGGATGAACATTGCAGACAACAAAGAGAAGAACTTGTTTTATATGGAATAAAAATGGCATTTATGACATTGGCTGCGTTAGCAATAGTATTTGTTCAAAAATCTATGGGTAATGATAATGATGTCGTTCCGATTATTTTGTTTTTTTTAGCATTTTTATTTGGAATTGGAGCATACGTTTTTACTGCAATGGGCATAAAATCCGATAAAAAAAATCTTGCAATTACTTGTCTTGTGATTTATTCGGTTTTGATTTTAAGTACATTAATGGTTTATGCAATGGCATCACTATTTTAACCAGATATTATAAAAAACGAAGGAGAAAAATATATGGACAATAACAATTTCACACAAAACAACAACCAAACTGATGTGGGTTGGCAAAATACCGGACAGCAAGGTTTTAATCAGAATTATATATATCAACAGAATATGGGTCAGCCGAATGGGTATCAGCAGAGTATGATGCAGCAGGGCATGTATCAGCAGGGGATGTATCAGCAAGGTATATATCAACAAAATATGCATCAGCAAAGTTTGTATCAACAGGGAAATCAAGTGAAATTGACACGAAAGGAATTCGCTAAGCTTCCTCAATTACATAAAATTAAGCATAGTATTATGTCAAGCGTTTTTCTGCTATATTTTGTTGCCGGTATCAATTTTTTGATTGGCATAGAAGTAATTCCGTATGCATTAGGTGAAGCGTCACCATGGATATTTGCGGATGTTGCGTATATATTTTTCACAGGTCTGTTTCTACAGCTTACATATAGAAGAATATTTGCAATACTTACCTTGGGATATGGATTATTAAATATGATAGTTTTTCTTATAAATCTTGGACAGATGGGTGGAATACTTGTAATTATAGCCGGAACACTTTCATTGTTGTCAACTTTTGCATTAGATAAGGCATGGAAAGAATATTTAAAAACAGGTAGATTGCCGGATTATTTGAACTATAATTGAAAAATCTTTATCTAAACTATTTATAAGAAATATATTATGTAAGAAAAAAGGTGAAAAGTATGCAAACAAAAGGAAAGAGCCAGTATTCAATGAGGTTTTCCTGCCATTGGCAAGAAATAGAATATATAATAGCAATTTGGTTAGAAAACAATAATTTCTCATATGTTGAAAAAGGAGAAAAAAGGTATTATGTGAAAGGGAATCCTCTGACAAGGAGATTTTTTTTTGAATACTATTATGTTAGCAGTAATGAAGTAACTATATGTACATATTGTAGTAATGGGAACGGTCGATATTGGCCAATAGAAAGTAAAGGCTTACAGAAAACCGGTAAAGGTGCTATGTATATAAAAAGCATAAAAGACTTATTGGGTGCAATTTTTAATATGTCATCGTTTCAATACAAATATCAGTCTGAAGTTCAAGATGATTATCATATATTTGCAGATTTATATGATATGGATTGGGAGACGGATACCGAAAAAAAGCTTGGAGATAAAGCGTTATACAGTATGCTTATAGGTGTTGCAGGACTTGTATTGCTTTTATTTGGAAGAGTTTTTGGTATCTTGATTTTGCTTTGGGGGTTGTCTTTTTGCTTTGACGGATTATATTCTAAAAACAAGGTTTTCTCGTATATAGGATTTGTGACAATAGGTATATCTTTGCTTATTTGGTTTGTAATGTTTATATATCTTTTTTTGTAAAATGTTATGTGGAGACAGACACGTTGTCACATTCTAATATTAAAATTAGTGAGGGTAAAAATGGATTTTTATGATTTTCAATATAAAATGGTGACTTCTTATTCACAAGGCAAATCGCCAAGACTAGAAAAGAGAAAGGCAAAGAAAGAATTTGATTAGAAAATCTATGAGCATAGTATCGATGAAAAGGTGTATACATTTTCATATATTTGGTAGGTTTTTTATATTTATTATCTTATCTTTTTTATTGTTGCTTTCCGGAGGTTGCGAAAGAAAAACTGAAAAAGAAAAATTGCATTTAAAAAGGAACAGTTACAAAGTTGATAATGTTGCCAAAGAAGTGGCGGATGAAATAATTTGTTCTGCAAAGGATAAGGATAGACAGGCAATTAAGGAATTGCTTTCGGAATATGCAGTTAATATTAATAGTGAAATAGATTCACAAATAGAGAAGTTCTTTAATTATTGTGATTATACAACATCAGACATAGAAGTTTTTACAAATATTAAAGAATCGGGAGACCCACAAAATAATTATCATTATATGTTTATAATAGCAGAATGCAGCTTCACGGATTTAGACGGTGAAAAGTATAGACTTTATTTTGAATGGATTGCTGATGACACAGATGATGAATCTAAAATTGGAATAAACTCAATTTATATTATAAAAGAGACAAATTTTATAAAAAAGAGGAATGAAAATTGGAAAATAGATATACCGGGGCTATATATAATAGAGTAAGGCTGCAATAATAAGATTATTATATATAAAAGAAATATTATCTATATTACAAAAAGAGGAGAGCATATGGAGTCTGATGAAGAAAAAAAGAGCATAAGGACTAAAAGAAATAAAAGAACAGTTTTAAGAATTATGCTGATTGTTCATATAATTCTTTTGCTTTTATTAAGGTTTTTTGAAAGGTTTATATTAGAAAAGGCTACAATTTTTCTTTATCCGTTCGTATTAGGAGCGTTTTACCTGTATTTAATTCTTGCCTTTGTTTTTATATTTGGATGTTTAATACATAACAGAGCCCGATATGAAAAAAAGCTTATACCGGAGATATTAATATTGGTTATAGGCTTGGCGTTAAGGCTGATCTTAAATGACGCTTTTTTATATTATATAGATGGCAAGGTGAATGATAAAGCCCGTGAGCAAATTGTTAAAAATATTGAGCAGGGATATTATGACGAGAAGGAAAACATAACATTTTATAATAAATTATTTCATACGCATGAGGATGTATATTGTGTTCATTATACAAATCAGGGTGACAAATACGGAGTTTATTTTTCTATCTTTGGATGGATAGATGAGTCAACAGGCTTTTTATATGAACTTGAAGAATCACCTCCAAAAGAATATAAGACCTATAATTATATTGTAAATATAAGATACAACTATGGCGATAGGTGGGTATTTGTGCTTTTACAGTAACTATATTTCTGATGAAGGGAGTTACAGATGAAGAAAAAGATTATAATTATTATATTAATTGTTTTAACACTCATACCGGTAAAAATTGATATTAAGGACGGTGGTTCTGTATCATATGAAGCTTTACTTTATGGAGTTACAATATACAATGAGAGTATTCTTGGACCACTCAGAGGAACTGAGGTAAGGATACTTTGGTTTTATGTATATGACGGAAGCTATTATATATATGAACCGAGAGTTGATTTTGCAGATGTTGATTTGACAGGGGTATCAGAAATAGAGTTAAGAAATGTAAAAAACGGAGAAACGTCTATAATTACAGATGATAACGATATCGCTCATATATGTACTTATATCGGTGGATTAAAGGGGCAATGTGGAAGTACAACTAAAGGCCGTAATAATTTAGAACCATATGAATCGTATGAAATAAAATTTAATGATATAAATGGAAACGAAGTATTAGCATTGACTTTTATGGAAGAATGGTCGGAATTTTTATATGGTGATGATGGTGAGGGATATCCGATAAATTATTCTTTGAATACTAAAATAGATGAAGTGTTGGATTTCCTATGTAAGTATGATGCGTCTTATCCGGATAAATTATATGATAAATATAAATATCCCAATAAAGATTTTTTTGGAGATGAGTTGTATTCAGAAATAGAACATAAAGCATCAGAATCTGAACTTGAAATTGGAAATCAGATTGTTGAAAAAGGAAATAAAGTATTTGATTTTTACGGAACGTTAAAAGAATCAGAAGAATTAGGGAATGTAGGAGAATTAAACAGATATTTTTATTTTGCTTATGAAGGTGCAGAATCACAAAATGCAGACCTTTCCTTTATTACCTGTATTATATCAGGTGATAAAGGAAAGGTTTGGGTTGTTTATTCTGTAGAAAGATTCGATTCACAAGGAAAAATAATTAATGCCTCTAAAAATGTTTTATCTTTGTGGTATATAGAAAAATATGAAAATGATTGGAACGTAGTGGAAATAAAAGAAGCTCCTTGATAGAGTATGTTATATAAACATAGCCATATATAGAGGCATACTTACAATTCTTTTATCACTAACACCTACATTTCCATCTATAAATTTATATGCAACAGGTATTTCAGACTTTTTTTCCATTAATTGATTTAATGAAGTTCCTTTGCCGTTGCTGCTTTTTGTTTCAATTGGTAATACTTTACCATTTTGTTGAATTAAGAAATCTATTTCTTTTTTAGTAGATTCATTTTTATAAAAACGAATATTTAATCCTTTTTTTATAAGAATATCAGCAATAGCACACTCGTATATTCCACCTTTACTGTTGCCGATAATAGTGTTTTCAACAATTTGTCCCTTTAAAGCAAAATCTTTCATTGCAATTAATAAGGATAAATCGGAGGTATACACTCTGAAATTGTCAGTTTTAATATAATCATCCAAATCATAGCATATATCGGTTACATTATTACAAATTCGTACAATATCAGCTCTTACTAACCATTCAATACTTGAATAGTACTTTTGAGCTTTGCCGCCTTTTTCGATTTCTTTATATTGAAATTTATGATTTTCTTTATCCAATAATTGTTTTGTTAATGATAAAAAACACTTTTCAGCTTTGATTTTTTCATCAGCACTTGCATAATGTGCAATATCGTACAGATAGCCTTGCAGTAATTCTTTTTGAACTTTATCGGCTTCTCTAAAATCTTTGGTATCAACAAAGCATTGAATAACTTCAGGCATGCCTCCTAAAGCAATATAATATCTGAAGTATTTCATCATTTGAGAGTGAATAGCATCAGGAACAACCTTGCGTTCAACAAATAATTGTTTTAGTGAGGAGATGATTTCTTCATTAATTCCCTGACTCCATAAAAATTCTTCAAAATCCAATCCATACATTTTGATATAGTCAACATATCCGACAGGATATGAAGTAGCTCTTTTATAATCAATTCCAAGCATAGAACCCGAGGCTATAACATCATATCTGTTATCGTTTGCCCAAAATTTAAGTGAAGTAATAGCTTCCTGACACTCTTGTATTTCATCTAAAAAAATGAGAGTTTTATCAGGTGCGATTTT
Source organism: uncultured Lachnospiraceae bacterium (assembly GCA_902800325.1). GTDB lineage: Bacteria > Bacillota > Clostridia > Lachnospirales > Lachnospiraceae > Coprococcus_C. Next base: position 27,947 of record CADCDW010000018.1, on the reverse strand, counting down.
TTTCTCGGGAAATCTAAATCTAAGAGCAAGTATCAGAGTCTCCACGTCTATATCACCCGAAAATATTTCTATGGCACTTGGTGTTTGTTTGAAATTTATGGATATTATTTCTTCATAATTTTCTTTTCCAAATTCTTCTATGATAAAGGTTTTTCCGACCTGTCTTGCTCCTTGTACTATAAGACATTTTTTATTTTTTGTTTCTTTCCATTTTTTTAAATCATCATAAATTTTACGTTTTAACATATTATAACCACCTTAAATAATAATCTCGTGGATATTTTCGAAAGGGAAAATATCCTCATATAGATATTTTCGAAAATATTCTAACACATTTTTTTGTCGTTCACCACATCTTTTTTGCAATTCACCACAAATTTCCAAAATAAAAACTTAATAATGATATATTAGCATAAACAAAAACTCAGGAATTATCAGTACAAATAATGAGTGCAATATAAATGATAAAAGAGGAGAAATGGATATGCTTAGAAAAAAGAAAATGAAAAGCTGTATAGGATTACTGCTTGCAATGGTTATGGCATTTGGCTTATGTGGCTGCGGAATCATTAAAAAGGAAGTAAAAGATGAAGCCACAGTAAACGATGCAGGCAGTACGGATAACGACTCAAAGGACAGTGAGGAAAAGGCCTCTGAGGAGATTAGACCGCAGGATGATTTTTATGGCTATGTGAATAAGGACACTTTGATTAATCTTGACCTTCATTATGGAGAGGCGTACGGTGGACCGGCAGCGGACATTATGAATGATGTTGATGCAGAGATAATAAGTCTTATCAGTGACATAGCAGCTTCAAATAAAAGCTATGAGCCGGGTACCAATGAACAGCTCGTTAAGGATGCATATATCCAGTATCTCAATCAGGAGGATATAGGTAGTCTTGGCGCAGAGCATTTTAATGAGAGACTTAAGGAGATAAATGAGGCAAAAGATACAGATGAGCTTCTTGATATAATCGGTGAGATTGCAAAAGAGGAAGGACAGGTCCTTTATTTTGATATCATGATTGAGAGAAACTTCTTCGAATCAGAAAAAAACGCCCTTTATATAGATCAAAAGGATTCGATTTTCAACATAGCTCTAAAGGATATATATGAGAGTGATGAGGAAAGACAGATGCTTCGTTCATATGTGCTTGATGCACTTTTGGCTTGCGGAGAGGAGCTTGATGAGGCAGGAAGGAAAGCTGATGATTTTGTGTACTTTGCAATTGATGTGGCAGGTAAGACAGATTATCAGATTATGGATGCAGAAAATCCTTATGCATCATTTACTTTTTATGAAGAGGATACTTTTGATGAGATACTTAAAAATCTTGATGCGGATAATTTTGAAAAAACCATGGGTATTAAAGATAATCCGTACGGAGGCTGGTATGTAAGAGATAAGGAACAGCTTGCCATGCTTGCCGATTCATTTAACGATGATAATCTTGAATGTATCAAGACCTATCTTATCTGTGACCTGATGAACAGATACAATTATTTTTTGACGGAAGAGTATGAGTTTTTAAAGCTTTATGCGCCTGTAAGCTATCTGGCGAAAGAAGAGGAGACTGCCATTTATACAAACAGTTTGTTAGAAAACAGAGTAAGCGAGCTTTATGCTGATAAGTACTATACGGAGGAAATGGACGAAGAGCTTACACGTATGTACGAGGACATTAAGGAGGGCTATAGACAGCTTATAAATGAGGCAGACTGGCTTAGCGAGACAACCAGAAAAGGATTAATAAAGAAGCTTGACAATATGTACTTCGTTAAGGGCGGCGGAACCCCGCACGAGGTGGATAAAAATGATGCAAAGCTTATCGGAGATGATGCCTTTATAACATATGTAAATGTTAATAAGGATAATTATAAAAAGCAGCTTGATATGATAGGTAAAGCCCATGACAAATCCGAGCCTATTATGTCTGCACAGACGGTTAATTCCATGTACGGTATAGACAATTCATTTAATATAACAGTGGCTATTATGCATGCGCCATACTTTGACGAGGATGCGGATTATTATACCAACCTCGGAGGACTTGGAATGGTAGTTGCCCATGAGATGGGGCACGCCTTTGATTCAAACTGTATCAACTATGATGCGGACGGTAATTACAATCCTGAATGGATAAGTAAGGAAGACAGGGAAGAGCTTGAAAACAGAATGGATAGGATGATTGAATATTATTCGACATTTACGATTATGGATATATATCATGTAAACGGTGAGCTTACCTGCAGTGAAAATTATGCGGATAAGGGCGGTATGGAATGTCTTATGAAGATAGCAAAAACAGATGAGCAAAGAAGAAAAATCTTTGAAAATTACGCTTATATCTGGTGCATGATGCTCGAGGATACCGCAGCGATGGATAAGCTTCAAACCGATGAACACAGTCCCGAGTGTATAAGAGTAAATGCAGTGCTTTCGTCAACGGATGAATTCTATGAGCTTTATGATGTAAAGCCGGGAGACGGAATGTATGTGGATCCTGAAGACAGAGTAAGCAGATGGTAAAAGGAGGAAGATAAGAAAATGCGTATAATGATAAAGCACACTTTAAAAAATATATTTTCAAAACCGCTTCGAACCTTGCTTTTATTCGTATGTATAGCAAGCTGTTCATTTTCAGCTCTCCTTTGCATAGATATGTCCGGCTCGATGGAGTATCTAGTTAAGAATCTTCTTACCCAGGTAACAGGTACAAGCGATATCATCATAACGGATGAGCTTGGAGTGGATGAAGATATCCTGGACATGGATATACCGGTAAATACATTGCTTATAACCACAAGACAGGGCGGAAGCATCGAGATACCGGAAGGCTTTTACAACTATTTTCATTCAAAAAGCTATACGGTAGAGTCTATGGATTTTGACATGGCTTACAAGATGCGTCTTATCGGAGATGAACTAAGCTTAAATGACGATGAGGCTGCTATATCGAAAAAGCTTGCCGAAAGCTATGGTTTAAGTGTAGGTGATGAGCTTGTCTTATACAGTGATGCGGGTGAGGCTGTTTCATATAAGGTAAGTGTGATTCTTTCTGAAACCGGTATGGCAAACGGAGCAAGTCTTGCACTTATTAGTAAAGAGGGAATGCTTAAGCTTGATTTTGACGGAGAGCTTATATATGCGGAGGCTTATATAGATGTTTTGGATGATGATGAAGCGGACGAGGTTGTAGATATTCTTAAGGAGAGAGACTACAGAGCTGATGTCGGTAAGATTATAGATGACGGTGAGATTAATGCTATGATTAAGATTATAACGCTTATCTTCCTTTTAATGTTTGCCGTGTGTCTGCTGTTGGTAATATTTGTAACCATGTCTGTTTCGCAGCGTATAGTCAGTGAACGAATGTCAGTCGTAGGCACATTTAGAAGTCTTGGTTTATCCAACAGATTTACTACAGGATTTTTACTTGCGGAGACAGGACTTTACGGTTTGTTCGGAGGTATAATCGGATGCGTTCTTTATAAGATTGTGAGAAGCATTTTGCTTGGAGGTATAATATCGGTTGATTCAAAGGATGCAAGTGTTTCGGTAGATTTCGGAAAAACCGGAATAGGTGCTTATATAGCAGTTATACTGATTGCAATTTTCATAGAATGTATCTGTTCGGTTAAGGAGATTGTTAAGGCATCAAGAACCTCTATCAGAGACATTATATTTGATAACAAGGATACAAAGTATAAGCTTAACAAGGTGTCCTATACATTAGGTGCAATTATGATTATTGTATCAATAGTTTTACTTGTTGTAACCGATAATATTGCAGCTATGTTTATAAGCTTTGCATTTATCATATTTGGAATTTCACTTTTATTTCCGGTTTTACTTTGCCTTTGTTCAGGTCTTTTGGTAAAGCATTTTGATAAAAGGGAAAAGCCGGTTGCAAAGCTTGCAGCTCTTGAGTGTTTTGCAAGAAAAAGTACTGTGGGAAGCGGAGTACTTTGTATAACGGCAGCAGCACTTGCGATAGTACTTTTCATATTTGTAACATCGCTCGATGCGATATATGACATAAAGACCTTTGATGCCGATATCCAGATACAGCTTAATAACGATCAGAAGGCTTCGATGTTTTCTTACATAGATGATTTGGAAGGAGTAAGCGAAACTGAGACAGTTTATAAGGTTGAGAAAAAAATAACAATAAATGATTATACCAAGGATGTTAATATATTCGGATTTCCTAAAGAAGGTTTTTCGCTTTTGATCGGTATTAAAAATCTGCCTTCAGATATAGATAACGATACATTTTATATAGACAAAGCAATTGCAGATAAATTTGGTGTAAAAACGGGAGATGAGGTAGAGCTAACCTTTGATTCAGACAGTTACCTGCCTATCAAAAAGACACTTAAGGTCGGTGGATATATAGACAGTAATAATTATGATTCGACCTCTAATTCAATCGTAATATCGATGGATAATTATATAGATATATTTCATGATTATCCGAGTGAAATATATGTAAGATGTGACAACCCTGAGGAGATAAAGTCAAAGATAAAAAAATACTCAGGCACTGTTATATATGATGTTCTGACACTGGATGAATATAATGCCACTTGGGAAGGTAAAAAAACAGGTATGAAGTCCATGCTTATGCTTGTAATCATACTGGGAGTTGCGCTTACGGTAATCGGTATGATAAGTAATCAGCTTATCGGCTTTGAAGGAAGAAAACGTGAGTGTGCCGTGCTTATGTCGACGGCTATGACGAGAGATAAGCTTTCATTTATGTTTATCCTTGAGAGCATGATATCGTCGGCGATTGCACTTATAGTTTCTCTTCCTGCGGCAATTCTGGCATTTATTCCGTTTAGAAGACTTTTGAATTCGTTGGCAGGCGGGTTCAACGTATCCTATGATATAAAAATGTATGTAGTATTTCTGGTGATTTTGTGGGTGGTATTTACTTTGGTTTCACTATTCCCGGTTAGGTCACTCAGGAAGATGAAGATAGCGCTTCAACTTAAGTATGAGTAGGTTGATTAACAGTTTGATTATGAGTGAGATTTATATTTGTGATGTACTGCATAAGCTGTCAGGCAGGTGCAGTGTGATGGCTTTTGTAAAGATATAGTGTTTTTGGATGAAAGGAGCTTTGATATGAGCAGTATGATAGAAGTAAAAAATGTAAGTAAGACCTTTGGTAAGGGCGGCAGTGAAAATAAGGTTTTGACAGATGCGGGCTTTGAGGTTAAAAAGGGAGAGTTTGTATCTCTTATGGGTGCATCCGGAAGCGGTAAGTCAACACTTTTATACCTTATAGGCGGACTTGACAGAGAGTTTGAAGGAAATATATTAATTGACGGCGAGGATATAACCGAGATGTCAGAGAGAAAGCTGTCACAGCTTCGGCTTGAAAAGATAGGATTTGTATTTCAGTTTTATAATCTGGTTCAGAATCTTAATGTGGAGGACAATATACTTCTCCCTCTTACCGTTAAGGGTAAAAAAAGATCTGAACTTGAGCCTGAATTAAAAGAGATACTTGAGATAACAGGGCTTACAGAAAAAAGAAAAGCCATGCCGGCAGAGCTTTCTGGCGGACAGCAGCAAAGAGTAGCTGTTGCCAGAGCGGTACTTGGTAATCCGGAGATACTTCTTGCCGATGAGGCAACCGGTAATCTTGATTCGGTATCCGGAACGGAGATTATGAATCTTTTTAAAAAGCTTAATCAAAAGAAGGGCATAACCATACTTCAGGTTACTCATTCCGCTGATTGTGCAGCATATGGTAATCGTACCATTAATATTGAAAACGGAAGAATCGTCTGATACAATTTATTACGGTAACAAAACTTTTAATTTAAAGTTTTTACGAAATACTTATTGATGAAGCGATGAGACGGCTTTATAATTTAGCAGTATTCTGAAACATAAAAAATTATAGACGAGGAACAGTTCATGCTTATAGCGGTATGTGATGATGAAAAGATAATTAGAGAAAAACTTACAGATGCTCTTTACGGATTTTTTGGAAGACTCGATCTTACCTGCAAGGAATATGCGGATGGAGAAGAATTACTGTCTGATATAAAAAAGGGTGTAAGACCGGAGGCTCTCTTTCTTGATATCGAGATGCCTGTGCTTGACGGAATGAGTACTGCGGTAAAATTGCGTGAGCTTGATATCGATATACCTGTTATATTTCTTACCAGTCATACGGAGATGGCCATGGACGGTTATGAGGTATCTGCTTTTAGATTCCTTGGCAAGCCGGTGGATGAGGATAAGTTAAATAAAACCCTATCGGATTTGAAGGAAAAGCTCGTCGGAGGAAAACACATCGTAATCAGATATGATGGTGAGGACATCGTTGTTCCGGTGGATGATATAGTATATATAGAGGCACAAAATAATTCCATAAGAATTGTACTTTCAAAAAGAGAATATACCATCCGCGGCAAGCTTGCCGATATAAAAAAACAGCTTTCCCTGATAACCGATTCCTTTTACAGAATACACAGAGGATATGTAGTAAATTTAAGACATGTGAAAAAGCATCACAGTAATGAGGTCATCGTTTCAAAGGATACTGCTTTACCGCTTAGCAGAAGTAGCATGGCTGATTTTAAGATAAAGCTTTTGGAATATGTTAGAAACAGCGCGAGATAGGATATAGATAATTTTAGATGTTGGACAATATTTGATATTGTTTCAAAGAAGGTGCAAGATAGGATTAGAAAAATGTTGCAGATAGTTTATGATTCGGTTTATTGCCTTATCGAAGGAACAGCATATACTCTTTCAGCCTGGCTGCTTGTAACAGGCTTTTTTGGTTATCCGTTAAAAAAAGTATCACACAGAAAAAATATGCTGATTACGGTTATTAGTATATATGCGATACTAAGTACAGTGCTTTGGGTTGTGACAGATAAGCAGCCTTTTGAAACAACGATAAGCGGAGCGCTGGTTTTGTTTTTACTTATTTATTTTATCACGCAGCTTTTATGTAAAAAGCTAAAGGCTTTTTTCATTACGCTTACTGCCTTTGAAGTTATAACTGTTCTTTTAAGTATTTTAGATACATTTGATACTATGATTGAGGAAAGCATAAATGCTCCGGAATATATGACAAAGGTTACGATGATATTAATGACCTTGTTTTTAATTCTTATAGTATGGAGTTTATCATTTCTTTCGAGCAGGAGAAGAAAAGGGCCGATGGCTTTTTCTCTGGTTGTGGCAGTTTTTCTGGTATTTCTTTTGATAGATAATATTATCTTTTCGGTTCTTAAGATAGACAGATATTCCGATACGGAACCGTTGATTTCCCTTAGGTTTGTATATAGCGGGGATATGGGCGGCATAACATACAGTATAATTATGCTTGCCGTAACTGTAATCATTTTGCTTATCTCCATACTGCTTATCATAAAGGAATCTGAATCGATGTATTTTCGTGACAAAAATACTGTAAATGAGTACTATATCGAAGCCCAGAAGGAACACTATGATGGACTTATAGCTTCAAATCGTGAGATAAGAAAAATAAGACATGATTTGAAAAATCATACCTACTGTCTGCAGGAGTTATATAAGAGTAAAAGATATGATGAGCTTGGAAGCTACATCGAGGATATGGCTAAGCTGGTTGAACAGGCGGACACAAGTGTGCATGCGGGAGATGAGATAGCGGATGCTATATGTTCGGAAAAGAAGAATAAGGCATCCGAAAAGGGTATAACACTTACGGTGGACGGCAAGCTTTCGGGTGTTAAGCTTTCGGCACTTGATACCTGTACCATCCTCGCCAACATACTTGATAACGCAATAGAGGCAGTGGAAAAGCTTGACGAAGATAAAAAACATATTGAACTGACATTTAAAAGAAATGAAAACTATATGATAATAACCGAGACTAATCAGACACTCAATGAAGTTGATATACGCGATAATATAATAATAACAACGAAAAAAGATAAAGCAAACCATGGCTTTGGACTTATAAACATTAAAGAAACTGCTGAAAAATACGGTGGCGAGTGCTATCTTACATCATACAAGGAAAAAGAAAACTACTACTTTAAGCTTGAGATAATTTTACCTGTTGAATAGTGCCGGTTCATGTCATTTGGCAAGAATAGGCACGGTATCTTTGTCTTTACTCTTTTGTTGTTTTTTGATATAATGTACTTCAAAGTATTAAAGTGATAAAGATGAGAAATTATTTTTATTTTATACATTTTGGAGGAGAATGATAATGGATTTTAATGGTACTATGATGCAGTATTTTGAGTGGGATTTGCCTGCTGATCAGAGCCTTTGGAAGGAATTAAAGGAGGATGCTGCAAAGCTTAAAACCGCAGGAATAACTGCTGTATGGCTTCCACCTGCTTATAAGGGGGCAAATGGAGCAAAAGATGTAGGATACAGTGTGTATGATTTGTATGATCTTGGTGAATTTAAGCAAAAGGGTTCGGTTGCAACCAAGTACGGAACCAAGGATGAGTACCTGGATGCTATCAAAACGCTTCATGAAAAAGATATAAATGTTTATGCGGATATAGTGCTTAATCACAGGATAGGTGCTGATGAAATAGAAGAAGTTTCTGCGCAGGAGTTCAATGAAAACAGTCGCAATCAGATGGTTGGAGACAGTAAAACTATCGGTGCATGGTCGAAGTTTACATTTCCGGGAAGAAAGGGCAAGTATTCTGATTTTACATGGAACTGGACACATTTTGATGGTATAGACTGGGATCAGGACAGAGCAAAGAAATCACTTTTCTTATTTGAAGGAAAAGAATGGGATAAAAATGTATCTAAAGAATTAGAAAATTTTGATTATCTTATGGGCGCAGATGTAGATTTTGATAATCAGGAGGTAAGAGAAGAACTTGTAAGATGGGGTAAATGGTATACAGAGTTTGCAAATCTTGATGGCTTCAGACTTGATGCCGTTAAGCATATCAATAAGTATTTTTATAAGGATTGGCTTAAGCAGGTTGAAGAGGGTACAGGTAAAGATTTATTTGCAGTAGGTGAGTACTGGCATTGGAATGTTGATTTACTTCAGGATTATATAGCAGCAACTGAAGGTATGGTCAAGCTCTTTGATGTTCCGCTTCATTTCAATTTCCATAACTGTTCAAAGGCTCATGGAAATTATGATTTAAGAACGATATTTGATGGAACTCTCACCAGAATAAATCCGCTTATGGCAGTTACATTTGTCGATAATCATGACAGCCAACCGGGACAGAGTCTTGAGTCGTGGGTTGAGGATTGGTTTAAGCCTATGGCATATGCACTTATCCTGCTCCGCCGGGACGGATATCCATGTGTATTTTATGGCGATTATAAGGGCATACCTGCATCAAAGATTAAATCTAAGAAGAGAGAGCTGGATAAGCTTCTCAAGCTTAGAAAAACTAAGGCGTACGGACCTCAGCATGATTATTTTGATGATCCGAACTGTATAGGATGGACCAGAGAAGGTGACGAGGAACATAAGGATTCAGGTCTTGCAGTTGTCATATCCGACGGAACAGGCGGAACAAAGCGTATGTATATCGGCAGACAGTTTGCAGGATGTCATTTTGCAGATGCTATGGGCAATGCAAGATATAACATCAAGATAGATGAGGATGGCTGTGGAAACTTCTATGTAAACAGGGGAGCAGTTGCAGTTTGGGTGCAGAAGGAAAATAAGTAGAAGGTGATTATATGGGGAAGACGATTAGAAATGATGCTGTTAAGGAATTATTTGAAGCCATACTTACACTCCAAAATGTCGATGAATGCTTTGACTTTTTTGAAGATGTATGTACTGTAAACGAGGTTACTTCCATAGCGCAAAGATTTGCAGTGGCAAAGATGTTAAAGGAAAAGCATACTTATATAGAAGTCGCTGAAAAAACCGGTGCTTCAACAGCTACCATAAGCAGGGTAAACCGTTCTCTTAACTATGGAAATGACAGCTATGATATGGTGCTTGAGCGTATGAAGAAAAAATAGTGCAGCGTTCGAAAAATAGTTGGATTAGTGCACTACATTATAAGTTTAATTTAAAATTTAATAGTTCTTAAGAATTGTCCCTCCGCAGTCGATATACTTTTTAGGAAAGATACCTCCTTTGAGTAGACTGATTTGTTTTACGGCTATCCGTAAAATAAAGGAGGGACAATATGATTATTAGCCAAAGTTCAGTAGGTATGTCTGCGAAAAGCACTGAAAAAAGGACTTTTAAACAGACAAGAGGGACACTTATGCAAAATCTTAACACCGGTGCCATGAATTTTTCGGAAAATTCATTTTCAGCATCTTATGAAAAGAGCATGGAGGAGCATATTGAAGACGGAATAGATGATGCTCCGGCAACAAAGCAGGCTTTAAAGAGTGAACCCTACAGCAACACTATGCCTTCGGCAGCAAGGGTAAGAGAAAATGACAGAGAAAAATTATTGCTGCAACTTAGGATTTTTATGATTGAGTTCAGGCACAGTCTATCTCTTATGATAGGTGTTAAGGACAGAACGATGAGAAACAGACTTTTAGGGGGCAATACCTTAGACCTCACATCGGGCTCGTCGGGAAACTATAATTATTGGAGAAAAACCGATTATTACAGTATCGAGTACGAGGAAAGTGAAAGTATGTCGTTTGAGACAACAGGTAAGGTTGTTACAGCTGATGGAAGGATGCTTGACTTTAATCTCGAACTTTCTATGTCCAGAGAGTATTGCGAATCTATCGACATAGTAAATCAAAGTGTTGAAGCTATTATGACCGATCCTTTGGTCATAAGTCTTGATGGCAATCCTATATCGGTCAGTGACCAGAAATGGTCCTTTGATGTAGATGCTGATGGTACAAAGGATAGTATATCTCTTTTATCAAAGGGCGCAGGATTTTTATGCTATGATAAGAACGGTGACGGTTTCATTAATGATGGAAGAGAATTATTTGGCTCAAAAACAGGAAACGGATTTGCAGAATTGGCTTCATACGATTCTGACGGCAACGGATGGATTGACGAAGAAGATGATATTTATGATAAGTTATCCGTATGGCAAAAGGATGACGCAGGCAACGACAAGCTTACCAGTCTTCGTGATGCCCGGCTCGGTGCCATATATCTTGGAAGTGCACGTTCGGAATTTGCGCTCAAATCACTTGAGGATAATTCACACAACGCACAGATAAGGCGCTCAGGCGTTTTCCTTCATGAAAATGGAATGGCGGGGATAATTCAGCAAATTGATATGGCAAAGAATCTTTCAAGAGTCGCAGTTTAAGCTCCGGTTTGTCGGTATAAGGGTCGATTATGGAGCATGGGTTATAAAGTGTCAAGTACTTTTGTACATACCATGCTCCATAATCGACCCTTACTGCGATAAACCGAAATTTAGCTTATTGATAAGTTTGGCGGGTTATTGTATAATTTTGGGTATAGTTTTGGTGCAGGAAATAGAGGAGTTGCAAATGAAAGAAGCATGGTCTGTGTATGCCAAGAAGGCAGATTTCTATGAGATAGGTAGAAAGTTTAATATAAATCCTGTGGTTGCAAGAGTAATACGAAATAGAGATATAATCGGAGATGATGAGATCAGAAAATATCTGCATCCCGGTGTTGATGATACACATGAGCCTGCCCTTATGAAGGATATGGATAAGGGATGCGGGATAATGAAGCAGAAGATACAGGACGGAAAAAAGATAAGGATTGTATCCGATTATGACGTAGATGGTATAATGTCAAACTACGTGTTGTATATGGGACTTATTGACGTTGGCGCTGATGTAAGTTATGAGATACCGGACAGAATGACAGACGGATATGGTATTAATAAGAGAATAATTGAGGCGGCAAAGGAAGATGGAGTAGACACGATTATTACCTGCGACAATGGAATAGCTGCATTTGAAGCGGTGGAGCTAGCCAAACAGTATGGTATGACTGTTATAGTGACTGATCATCATGAAGTTCCTTTTGAACTCGATGAAAAAGGAGAAAAGAAATATAGCTATGTGAAAGCGGACGCGATAATAGATATAAAACGGCCGGATTGTGAGTATCCGTTTAAGGAAATATGTGGTGCAATTGTGGCGTATAAATTTATAAGAAGATTAAACGAGCTTATGGGTAAGCCATGGGAAGACGAAGATAAGTACATAGAAATGCTTGGACTTGCTACAGTGTGTGATATAATGTCACTTAAAGATGAAAACAGATATTATGTAAAAAGAGCACTTAAAATTATAGAAAAAACAGACAATATAGGACTTAAAGCACTGCTCAGTGTAAACGGATTGACAGGAAAAAAACTTAGTGCATATAGTTTTGGGTTTGTGCTTGGACCGTGTTTTAATGCGACAGGAAGACTTGAGAGTGCTAAGGTCGGGCTTTCGCTTTTACTTTCAGACGATGAAGAATATGCCATGGCAGAGGCGGAAAAAATTAAAGAGATAAATATTGAACGAAAAACCATGACAGAAGAGGGAACAAAGAGGGCGCTTGAAATAGTTGAAAATGACTTAAAAGATGATATAATTCTTGTTGTGTATGTTCCTAATCTGCATGAAAGTCTGGCAGGTATAGTAGCAGGCAGAATTAAGGAAAAATATTATAGACCGACACTTGTATTTACGGACGGTGAGGGAGGAATATTAAAAGGTTCGGGAAGATCCATAGATGGTTATAATATGTTTGAAGAATTAAGTGCCGTAAAGCATCTGTTCTTAAAGGTAGGAGGACATAAGATGGCTGCCGGTTTTTCGATAGATGCAGGAAAACTGTCAGAAATTAGAAAAGCCTTAAATGATAATCAAAAGCTTACAGAGAAAGACCTTACCTACAAAGTACGCATAGATGTTCCTATGCCGTTTTCATATATAACGGAGGATCTTGTTAACGAACTTGATTTGCTTGAACCATATGGAAAGGACAACCCAAAGGCATTGTTTGGACAAAGCAATCTGAGTATAGTAAAAATAAATTTTATGGGTAAGGATAATCAGTTTGGAAAGATCATATTTCAGGATAGAACAGGTTTTAGGATTGAGGCTGTTGATTTTAAGATTAATTCTTTTATAGAAAGCATAAAAAAGTGGTTTGGAGAGCAGGAATGTGATAAAATGTTAAACGGACAGCCCAATAACATTAAGATAAATGTTGCATATCATCCGGAACTTAATTATTATAATGGTAAAACTAAAATTCAGATTAGACCGGACAGGTATCAAAAGACGGAATAATAATACATAAACACTAAAAGAAAAGGTTGCTATGCAGGAAAATGAAAAGGAGAGTAAAATGAAAGATATTAAAGACTATATTACAAGTATACCTGATTTCCCAAGTGAGGGTATAATTTTTAGAGACATTACAAGTGTTTTGGAAGATGAAGAGGGTTATTCGCTTGCGATTGATGAGATGAATAAATTTCTTGATGGAGTAGATTATAATGTTATCGCCGGAACAGAATCAAGAGGTTTCATCTTCGGAGCGCCGCTTGCATATATCAATAAAAAAAGCTTTGTACCTGTAAGAAAGAAGGGTAAGCTTCCAAGAGCTACGATTGAAAGAAGTTATGATCTTGAATACGGCACTGCAACTATAGAGATACATAAAGATGCAATAAAGCCCGGAGATAAGGTTGTTTTGGTTGATGATCTTATAGCTACGGGAGGAACCATAGAGGCCGCAGCAAAGCTTATCGAGGAGCTGGGCGGTGAAGTTGTCAAGATGGTATTTTTGATAGAACTTACTGATCTTAAAGGAAGAGAAAAGCTTAAGGGATATAAGATTGATTCAGTAGTTCAGTACGAAGGCGAATAATTAAAAAAATGATTTAGATGTGAACTCCTAAGAACAAGGGTGAGCGAAAAAAGGGTAAGGAGAGTGATACTATGGCAGACGAACCGATGACAGGAATAACTAAATTAGCGCATAGTACATTAAAAAATGACCTTAGTACACCAAGTGATTTTACACCACCGGAGGAACTTTACGAGCAGCTGAAGGAAACACTTTTAAGGTATCATCCCTCTGATGATTTAACTATTATTGAAAAGGCGTATAAGGTAGCGGCAGAAGCTCATAAGGATCAGAAGCGAAAGTCGGGTGAACCATATATAATTCACCCTCTTTGTGTTGCAATCATATTGGCAGAATTAGAGCTTGATAAGGAAACCATAGCTGCCGGTCTTTTACATGATGTCGTAGAAGATACGGTTATGACCAGTGAGGAGATTTCCAGAGAGTTTTCGCCTGAGATTGCACTTTTGGTGGACGGTGTTACAAAACTTACCCAGTTGGATTTATCACAGGATAAGATAGAGGTTCAGGCAGAGAATTTGCGAAAGATGTTTCTTGCCATGGCAAAGGATATAAGAGTTATTCTTATAAAGCTTGCCGACAGGCTGCACAATTTAAGAACACTTCAGTATCAGTCTCCTGCCAAACAGATAGAAAAATCCAGAGAAACCATGGATATATATGCTCCGTTGGCGCATAGGCTTGGTATATCCAAAATAAAGATAGAACTTGATGACTTGTCTATGAAATATCTCTATCCTGATGTCTACGAAAACCTCAAGGAAGAGATTGCCAATTATGTATCGGCGGGTGAGGAATTTATCAATCATATGGTTAGCGAAGTAAGCGAATATATGAAAGAATCCGGCATAGATGCAGAGGTAGACGGAAGAGTCAAGCATTTATTCAGTATATATAAAAAGATGGTCACGCAGGAGAAAACTCTCGACCAGATTTATGATATACATGCAATCAGAATTAAAGTTGAAAGTGTAAGGGATTGTTATGCGGCACTGGGTATAATACATGAAAAGTATAAGCCGATACCGGGACGCTTTAAGGATTATATCGCTATGCCAAAATCCAATATGTATCAGTCACTGCATACTACACTTATAGGACCTGAAGGTAAACCGTTTGAAATACAGATAAGAACTTATGAAATGCACAGAACTGCTGAGTATGGTATCGCTGCACATTGGAAGTACAAAGAAGGTGGCAATGCCAAGGATTCAGAAGAAAAGAAGCTTAGCTGGTTAAGACAGATACTTGAGTGGCAGACAGATACAACGGATAACAAGGAATTTGTTAAGGCAGTTAAGACTGATTTAAATATTTTTTCCGATCAGGTATATTGCTTTACACCGGCAGGAGATGTAAAAAATCTCCCTAAGGGTTCGACACCTATTGATTTTGCTTATATCATCCATACTGCAGTTGGCAATAAGATGGTTGGAGCAAGGGTAAATGGGAAGCAGGTACCTATTGAGACAGAACTCCATAATGGTGATCGTGTTGAAATTATTACGTCACAGAATTCAAAGGGGCCTAGTCTGGATTGGCTAAATGTTGTTAAGAGTACCCAGGCCAAGACTAAGATTAACCAGTGGTTCAGACTCGAGAATAAAGAAGACAATATTCAAAAAGGCCGCGATGCGATAAATGCATATTGCAAGTCAAAAGGCATAGTTTCTTCCGATATAATGAAACCTGAGTTTATGGATAAGGTTTTAAAGAAGTATAATTTTGCAAACTGGGATGCGCTTTTGGCAAGTATAGGTCATGGAGGCATTAAAGAGGGACAGATAGTCAATCGTCTTCAGGAAGAGTACAAAAATGAGTTGGCAAGAAAGGTCACTGAAGAGGATATAGTTGAAAAGATAAATACTCCCGGACGTTCTACAAAAAATAGCCGCGAGGGTATAATAGTGAAGGGTATAGACGATGTCGCAGTAAGATTTTCACAATGCTGCGCACCGGTTCCGGGGGATGAGATAGTTGGATATATAACCAGAGGAAGAGGCATATCTATTCATAGAACGGATTGTATAAATATCCTTTGTATGAGCGAGCTTGACAGGGAGAGACTTATCGAGGCAGAGTGGGCCGAAGGGCAGTCTCAAAGCAGTAATGTTTACACTGCAGAAATAAATGTATATGCCGTTGAAAAGCAGGGACTTGTTTTTGCACTTACAAAGATATTTAATGAAGAAAATATCAATCTGACAGGGTTGAATGTAAGACTCAGCAAGCAGGGTAAGGCTACTATATCAGTGAAGTTTGACATTCATTCCAAGGATCAGCTTATGAAGATTATAGCCAAGGTCAGAAATATCGAGGGAGTTATCGATATAGAAAGAACTACGGGATAGAAAATTTAGTAATATTTTTTTGACATATGCAGGATAATTACACTGGCATATATGCGAAGATTGTACCGACATATGTAGGATAATTATACTGACATATATGCGATAATTATACCGACATATATGAGATGGATAAACAGTAGGAATCAGAAAGAAGAGGAATATATGGCTAATATTATTACAGTTACCAATGTGCTTGGAGCGCTTGCCACAAACTGCTACATGGCAGTAAATACCGATACGAGAGAAACACTTATAATTGATCCGGCGGATAAAGCGGATTTTATTATAAAAAGATGTAAGGAGCAACATTATAAGGTTGCCGGTATATTGCTTACACATGGACATTTTGATCATATAAGAGCTGTTCCGGGACTTAAGAAAGAATATCCGGATATCAAGATTTATGCCGGAAAAGAGGAAGAAGACGTGCTTAAGAATGTCCATGTCAATATGACTGTTGATTTTCCTCCGGAGATGACCTTGGATGCTGATATATATGTTGATGACGGTGAAGAGCTTGATCTGATAGGTACTAAAATTAAGTGCCTTCATGTACCGGGACATACCAAGGGTGGTATGTGCTATTATTTTGAAGAAAACAAGATAGTTTTTTCCGGGGATACACTTTTTGAAATGAGTGTCGGTCGCTCGGATTTTCCGACAGGAAGCTGGGAAGATCTGATAGAAAATATAAGCAAAAAGCTGCTTACACTTCCTGATGATGTGGTGGTTTACTCCGGACATGGCGGCAAAACTACTATCGGAAGAGAAAAGATGATGAATCCGTTCTTCTCGGATTTATAATAATGAAAAAACAGGTTCAGGCAAAAGATTACACCTTGTTCAGATATAAAGCTTTATATCTGAACAAGGCATAGGTTTGGAGTATATAAAATGATTTTGCTTAAGCAAAATGTACAGGATTATAATAATGATTTACGTGCCATGATTATGGCTTTTTTTCCGGGTGAAAAGATTAAGGATTATGATAAAGCCGAAAAAAATAATCTTGTTAATCAAAGCGGTGAAGATAAAGAAAAAGTAAGATTTATGTTGTCGGCACATTTTAATGATAATGAGACAACTGAAGTGTCCCTGGATTTGATAAATGATGATTTGTCCGGAAAAAACAGATATCTTGTAAAAGGTGATTATAAAGATAGAAAAGTATTTCGAAATCATTTGAAATTATCTGTTTACAGATTGTTATCGGAATATACGGGAAGAAAGCTTCCGTGGGGGGATTTGACGGGCGTAAGACCCACAAAAATTGCCATGAAAAAAATTCATGAAGGCAACAACCGTAAGGAAGTGATTGATTATTATAATGAAATATATGATACAAGTGAGAAAAAAGCAGGTCTGGCATATGATGTGGCGGATAATGAGCTTAAGCTTGTAGAAGATATCGATTTAAAAAATTCCTACTGTTTATATGTAGGAATTCCGTTTTGCCCGAGCAGATGCTTATACTGCTCATTTACTGCTTATGCGATTTCATTGCATGAGGATAAGGTAGATGGTTATATCGACAGGCTTTGTGATGAGATTACATATATTTCGGAAAGGTATAAGGATAAAAAGCTTGTTGCGATATATATGGGTGGCGGTACACCGACATCTATCAGTCATATACAGCTTGACAGACTGCTTACACATATAGATAAGACATTTAAACTTAAAGGCGGATTTGAGGATAAATCATCAGAAAGTATCAGGCTACTTGAATATACGATAGAAGCCGGAAGACCTGACAGTATAACCAAAGAAAAACTTCTTGTTATGAAAGATCATAATGTAACAAGGATTAGTATAAATCCTCAGACCATGAATAATGTGACACTTAAAGTCATAGGTCGTGCGCATACGGTAGAGGATGTGGAGTGTGCATTTAAGCTTGCAAGAGAATGTGGATTTGATAATATCAATATGGACCTTATCGCCGGACTTCCGGGGGAAGATAAGCCTATGATGGAACATACACTTGACGAGATATACAAGCTTCATCCGGATAGCCTTACCATCCATTCGCTTGCTATAAAAAGAGCGGCAAGACTCAATGAAAAAATGGACGAATATAAGGCGGATATTAACCATGATATAAACGAAATGCTTGAAATGGTTTCGGATGCAGCTCATAAACTTGGTATGGAGCCTTATTATCTTTACAGACAGAAAAATATAGGCGGAAATCTTGAAAATGTCGGATATTCCACGCCGGGTATGGAATGTTTATATAATGTACTCATTATGGAGGAGCTTACTGATATAATAGCTGTTGGGGCAGGCTCTTCTTCAAAGTATGTTATAAGAAATGAAAATGGAGATGTTATAAGGATAGATCGTTCGGAGAATTGTAAGTCTATAGAAGATTATATAGACCGGTTTGATGAAATGGTTATGAGAAAGCGGTAAGGATAGTATGGATGGAATGACTATGAGAAAATGATACGGATAGTATAGATGGAATGACTATGAGAAAATGATACGGATAGTATGGATGGAATGACTATGAGAAAATGATACGGCTAGTATAGATGGAATGACTATGAGAAAATGATACGGATAGTATGGATGGAATGACTATGAGAAAATGATAAGAATTGTATAGATTAAACGGATTATATAGTATACACTGAAAAGTGAATATTTTAATATATATATGAAAATGAACAATAACTCAGGAGGATATATACATGGCTATGAAGAAAAAGCCTGTTACAGGCATGAAGGATATACTGCCTAAGGAGATGGCGATAAGGGATTACTGTATAGGCCTTATCAAGGAAACATATAAAACTTTTGGTTTTACTTCGGTTGAGACTCCTTGCGTGGAGCATATAGAAAACCTAAGCAGTAACCAGGGTGGAGAAAACGAAAAGCTTATATTTAAGATACTAAAAAGAGGAGATAAACTTACCGGAGCGGTAAATAATCTTATTTCTTCCAAAACCGCAGGTTCAGATAAAGAAGTGGATAAAAACGACGATTCAGATATAGACGTAAGTACGCTTTCGGATAGCGGACTGCGTTATGATCTGACACTACCTCTTTCAAGGTATTATTCCAACAATGCCAACGACCTGCCAAGTCCGTTTAAAGCTCTTCAGATGGGCAGTGTATGGAGAGCGGACAGACCGCAAAGAGGCAGATATCGTCAGTTTATGCAGTGTGATATAGATATACTCGGTGAGTCTTCTATCCTTGCTGAGATAGAACTTATACTTGCAACTACAACACTTCTTGGAAAGCTTGATTTTAAAAACTTTACCATAAGAATAAATGACAGAAGAATCCTTAAGGCGATGGCAGCTTACTCGGGTTTCCCTGAAACAGACTACGATACAGTATTTATTATACTTGATAAGATGGATAAAATCGGTCTGGAAGGGGTTAAAGAAGAACTTATCGGATGCGGATACGGTGAAGAAGCTGTTGATAAGTATTTAAAGCTCTTTGATGCTGTTACCGGGGATATAGAAGGAGTAAAATATATAAAAGAAACTTTGGGAGATTTTCTGGATGCAGAGGTTTCGGACAATCTGGCAACTATTATAACCAGCGTAGAAAATGCAAAGTCAGCCGACTTCAAGATGCAGTTTGATCCTACTTTGGTAAGAGGTATGTCATATTATACAGGACCTATATTTGAGATATCCATGGATGAGTATGGTGGTTCTGTCGGAGGTGGCGGACGTTATGATGAGATGATAGGAAAGTTCATCGGAACACCTACACCCGCTTGTGGTTTTTCGATAGGATTCGAAAGAATTATAATGCTCCTGCTTGAAAATGATTTTAAGGTGCCGGGAGAAAATTATAAAAAGGCATATCTTGTAGAAAAAGGCATGCCGTCCGATAAGCTTCTTAAGATACTTGAAAAGGCGAAGGAAGAAAGAGAAGCCGGAATGTCTGTCAATGTAGTTGTAATGAAGAAAAACAAAAAATTCCAGAAGGATCAGATGGCAGCAGAGGGATATACAGAGTTTGTGGAATTTTTTAAAGACAGAGATATCTAAGATAGAATTAGGAAAGTACAAATGATGTAATGAGAGATAAGCGAGCATATGCAAATACAGGGTGTGCAGACTTATCAAGGATTATATAAATTATAGTATAAATAATGAGGGAGATTTAAAAATGGCTGAGTCAATGAAAGGACTTAAAAGAAGTCACAGATGTACAGAGGTGAGCAGTGAGCTTATCGGCAGTGAAGTAACGGTAATGGGTTGGGTTCAAAAGAGCAGAAATAAAGGAGGAATCATTTTTGTTGATCTTCGTGATCGTTCAGGCATACTTCAGATAATATTTGAAGAGGCAAATGTCGGTTCTGAAAAATATGCCAAGGCAGAAAAATTAAGAAGTGAATTTGTAATCGCCGTAACAGGTAAGGTTGCGGGGAGAGCCGGTGCGGTCAATGAAAATATAGCAACAGGTGATATAGAGATTATCGCATCAGATATAAGAATACTTTCCGAGGCCGAAACGCCTCCTTTCCCTATCGAGGAAAACAGCAAAACGAAGGAAGAATTGAGATTAAAATACAGATATCTTGATTTAAGAAGACCGGACCTTCAGAAAAATATCATGCTTAGAAGTAAGGTTGCAACTTTAACCAGAGCATTTCTTTCTGAGGAAGGATTTTTGGAGATAGAAACTCCTACTCTGTGTAAATCAACGCCTGAAGGAGCAAGAGATTATCTGGTGCCAAGCCGTGTGCATCCGGGTACATTTTATGCGCTCCCACAGTCACCGCAGATTTATAAACAGCTTCTTATGTGCTCCGGTTATGACAGATATTTCCAGATAGCAAGATGTTATCGTGATGAGGACCTTCGTGCCGACAGACAGCCGGAGTTTACACAGATAGATATGGAGCTTTCTTTTGTAGACGTGGATGACGTTATAGATGTAAATGAAAGACTTCTTGCAAAGCTTTTCAAAGAGACAATTGGAGTAGATGTAGAATTGCCTATCCAAAGAATGACATATAAAGAGGCTATGGAAAGATTCGGTTCTGATAAGCCGGATCTCAGATTTGGTATGGAACTTAAGGATATTACCGATGTAGTCAAGGATTGTGAATTTGTAGTATTTAAAGGTGCCATAGAAAACGGAGGAAGTGTAAGAGGTATAAATGCCAAAGGTCAGGGAGCTATGCCTCGTAAAAAGATAGATGCACTTGTTGACTTTGCAAAAGGATATGGTGCAAAGGGACTTGCATATATAGCCTTGCAGGAGGATGGAAGTGTAAAATCATCATTTGCAAAATTCATGACAGAGGATGAAATGAACAATATCATAGCAGCTATGGAGGGTGAGGCAGGAGACTTGCTTCTCTTTGCGGCCGACAAAAACAAGCTTGTATATGATGTGCTAGGTGCTCTCAGAGTAGAGCTTGCCAACCAGCTTGGGCTTCTTGACAAAAATGAATATAGATTTGTATGGATAACAGAGTTCCCTCTTCTTGAGTGGAATGAGGACCTCGGCAGATATCAGGCTATGCACCATCCGTTTACAATGCCTATGGAGGAAGACCTGAAGTACATCGAAAGTGATCCGGGCAGAGTTCGTGCAAAGGCATACGATATCGTATTGAATGGCAATGAAATCGGTGGAGGAAGTGTCCGTATCCACCAGAATGATATACAGGAGAAGATGTTCAAGGCACTTGGATTTACAATGGAAAAAGCCTATGAGCAGTTTGGCTTCTTATTAAATGCATTTAAGTATGGTGTACCTCCACATGCAGGACTGGCATATGGACTTGACCGTCTTACTATGCTTATGGCCAAGGAAGATTCGATACGTGATGTAATAGCATTCCCTAAGATTAAGGATGCGTCATGCCTTATGAGTGAGGCGCCTAACATAGTAGACGAAAAACAGCTTGAAGAGCTGGGAATCCGTATAATAGCTAACGAAGTAGAGGAATAAAGGTATAAATTATGAATAAAAGAAGTCTGCGCGTGCTTGAATTTAATAAAATATTGGAAATGCTGACCGGTTACGCGACTTCTGAGATGGCAAAAAGACGCTGTGACCGCATAAAGCCAAAGCAGGATATAGATATTATAAATACTTTGCAGGAGGAAACAAGAGACGCTCTGCTTCGCCTTAACAGACAGGGTAATGTGTCATTTTCCGGCTTAAAGGATATAAGGGCATCCATAAAAAGACTTGAGGTTAAAGGCGTACTTACTGCAGGCGAGCTTCTGGATGTGGCGGGAGTTATAAATGCTGCCATAGAGGTAAAGGCGTATGGTGATGGTTCTGATCTTGCAGACACGGTAACTGCAAAAAATCAGGAAAAGACCGATGAAGGGGCATTTGATACATATGATTCGCTTACAGAGAGATTTAATCAGCTTGTTTCACTTTCACACATTTCTTCTGAGATAACCAGATGTATACTTGCGGTGGATGAGATTGCGGATGACGCCTCTTCAAATCTTAAGTCTATAAGAAAAAAGATAAAGTATACCAATGACAAGCTTCACGACCAGCTTCTTAAGATAGTTAAAAGCGATGCGTCGAGGGATAAGCTCCAGGATAGTATAATAACCATGAGAAATGGTCGTTACTGCATACCTGTAAAACAGGAGTACCGTTCACAGTTTCCGGGTATGATACATGACCGTTCACAGTCGGGGTCTACGCTTTTTATCGAACCGATGGCTGTGGTCAATCTCAATAACGAGATAAAAGAACTTGCCAACGAAGAGCTTATAGAGATAGAAGAGATTCTCGCATCTCTTAGCAATCTGGCTGCGGAAGCGGTGGAAGATATAGAGTTTAATCTTAATACTTTGGTAGATCTGGATTTTATATTTGCAAAAGCAAAATTTGCACGCTCATATAACGGAAGTCAGCCGATTTTTAATACGGACGGAATCGTAGATATAAAACAGGGAAGACACCCTCTTTTGGAAAAACATAGTGTAGTTCCGGTAGATATAAGACTTGGTGAGGGATATAACCTTTTGATAGTAACAGGTCCCAATACCGGTGGTAAGACAGTTTCATTAAAGACACTCGGTCTATTCACGCTTATGGGGCAGGCAGGACTTCACATACCCGCTATGGAGGGCTCTAAGCTGGCTGTATTTGATGATGTATTTGCTGATATAGGTGATGAACAGAGCATAGAGCAAAGCTTATCGACATTTTCATCGCATATGAGCAATATCGTATATATAGTAAATCATTCCAGTGAAAATTCACTATGCCTTTTTGATGAATTGGGAGGAGGAACCGATCCTGTAGAGGGTGCAGCTCTTGCTATAGCCATACTTAATCATCTTAAAAATATGGGTGCAAGATGTATGGCAACCACGCATTACAGTGAGCTTAAGACTTATGCGCTCTCAACTGAGGGCGTTGAAAATGCTTCATGTGAATTTGATGTAGCCACACTGCAGCCTACATATAAACTCATGATAGGTATACCCGGAAAGTCAAATGCATTTGCCATATCTAAAAAGCTCGGACTTCCGGATTATATAATAGATTCGGCAAAGGACAATGTGGATTCCGACAGTGTGGATATGGAAAGTCTTATAGCAGATCTTGAGAGAAATAAAAAAGCAATCGAGGAAGATAAAGAAGCGATTGAGCGATATAAAAATGAAGTAGAGGAATTAAAGAAAGATTTAAAGGAAAAAGAGAAAAATCTTAATGAAAAGAAAGCAGAAATACTTGCAAAGGCGAGAGAGGAAGCTGCCGAACTGATAGAAGAAGCAAAAGACGTGGCTGACAAGACGATACGCGATTATAATAAGTGGCGTAATAATCCGGCAAAGGCTGATATGAAGCTCATGGAAGAAAAAAGAGGCAAGCTTCGCGATAAGTTAAAAAGCTATGATTCCGGTAAGAAAAATGATAAGCCTAAAAGGACATCAAATCATAAGGCCAAGGATTTTCATATAGGTGATACGGTAGAAGTCATAAGCATGGATGCAAAGGGTAGTGTAACTTCGCTTCCGGATGCGAGTGGAGTGGCAGGTGTTCAGATGGGTATACTTAATTTCAGGCTGCCAATCAGCGACCTTATCATCATACCGGATGCAGAACCTGAAAATAAATATGTAAAAGTAAAAGGAAAAAGTGTATCTGCCGGAAAAGCAATGTTTATATCACCTGAAATAAATGTCATAGGAAAAACTGTAGATGAGGCGGTATCACTTATAGATAAATACCTTGATGATGCTGCGCTTTCTCATCTTGAAAAGGTAACTATCATACATGGAAAAGGTACAGGTGCTTTGAGAAACGGAATACATCAGTTCTTAAAAAAACATCCTCTCGTTAAGTCATACAGGTCGGGCGAATACGGCGAAGGAGAATATGGGGTAACGATAGTTGAATTGTAAAAGGGCAGTGGTTTAATTAATGTATGTTTTTAAAGCAGGGGGGAAGGAAGAATGGACAAACAAAAAATACTTATAGTAGATGACGATGAAAATATCGCAGAGCTTATCTCCTTATATCTTACCAAGGAGTGTTTTGAAACAGAGATAGCTTATAACGGTAGCGATGCATTGAGTCTGGTTAAATCATTTAACCCTAATCTTGTGTTGCTTGATATAATGCTTCCTGATATGGATGGATATGAGGTCTGCACTGAAATCAGAAAAACTATGCAGATTCCGATAATCATGCTTTCGGCGAAAGGAGAAGTTTTCGATAAAGTACTGGGACTTAAGCTCGGAGCGGATGATTATATGATAAAGCCGTTTGATTCAAATGAGCTGGTGGCAAGAGTAAAGGCGGTACTCAGGCGTTCGAATTATGCACCTGACAGAAATAATCTTGCCGCAGAAACTGATCATAAGGGTGAATTTGTGGAGTATGACGGACTCCTTGTCAATATAACAAACTATACGGTTATATTTGACGGTGTTCAGATAGAGATGCCGCCTAAAGAGTTGGAACTGTTATATTTTCTGACAAGGCATCCTAATCAGGTATTTACGAGAGACCAGCTTTTGGATAAGCTGTGGGGATATGAGTTTGTAGGTGATTCAAGAACAGTTGATGTTCATATAAAGAGGCTTAGAGAAAAAATACATGATGGAAGTAATTGGGCTATAACTACTGTTTGGGGCAAGGGTTACAAATTTGAGGTGAGATAATAATTGAAGCGTTCATTATTTGACAAAATCTTTCTGGGTTTTTTGTTTTTATCAATAGCTTTGTTTATATCTGTTGTAGTTTATTCGACCTATACTACAAGACGGATTATGGTTAAGGAAAGGTCAAAGGTGCTTACAAATGAGGCTCTCCTTATAGCAGACCAGACTGTTTCAGGTTATTTGCAGGGTAATATAACTCATGATCAGCTTATAAAGAATTTGGAGTATTATAGTGAGACTCTTGCAACCAGTATATGGATAACAGATGATAAGGGTATAGTGGTAGCTTATTCCAAGGCTCCGACGCACCCTGAGGCCCCTAAAAACATATTTTTCCTTAATCAGGATTTTGACATACTTACAATGCAGACTTTTTCCGGAAATTTTTATGGGCATTTTGATACGGACGTTGTTACGGTTGCTATTCCAATTAGGATAAATAACATATCGGACGGTATGATTTTAATGCATTCAACAGAAGAGGAATTGAAGGATTTGCAGGGAAATATAATACAGGCTATATATGTTCCGTTTTTAATTATGCTTATTATATCATTTGCGGTTTTGGGACTTATATCAGGAAGAATTATGCGTCCGATAAAGAAGATAAATGCTGCGGCGGAACAGTATTCAAAAGGAAATTTTGATGTAAAGCTGGATATAAAATCGGGTGATGAGATCGGCCAGCTTGCGGCATCACTTGAATACATGGCTTCAGAGCTTTCAAAGCTGGAAAAGTACAGAAAGGATTTTATATCCAATATATCGCATGATTTCCGTTCGCCGCTTACATCTATAAAAGGATATGTTCAGGCCATACAGGATGGTACCATACCACCGGAAAAACAGGATAGATATCTTAACATTATAGTAAATGAAACAAACAGACTATCTAAACTTACAACCGGGCTTTTGGAGCTCAATAAATTTGACTCATACGGAATCTGGCTTGTGGCAAAGGATTTTGATGTACTTGATCTCGTAAGAATGGCGATGAATTCTTATGAAGGCAAATGCATAGAGCGCGGTATAAAGATATGGCTCAATAATCATTGCGAGCACACTATGGTCTATGCGGATAAAACCAAGATTCAGCAGGTTATATATAACCTTTTGGACAATGCAATTAAATTTACTCCGGAAGGAAAGAGTATATATATAACGCTTACGGAAAAAAATGAAAAAATATTTATATCAATTAAAGACGAAGGATGCGGTATACCTAAGGAGGACATCCCAAAGATTTGGGTG
Source organism: uncultured Lachnospiraceae bacterium (assembly GCA_902800325.1). Classification (GTDB taxonomy): domain Bacteria; phylum Bacillota; class Clostridia; order Lachnospirales; family Lachnospiraceae; genus Coprococcus_C. The sequence goes on along the minus strand of CADCDW010000018.1, from coordinate 1,394 downwards.
CGTTTTTATAAGGCCGATGCATCACGAGGAAAGGATAAGCAGGGTACGGGACTCGGTCTTTCCATAACGAAGGAGATTATGAAGGCACACAATGAAAATATAAATGTTGTAAGTACAGAGGGAGTAGGCACTGAGTTTACATTTTCACTTGCCAAATCAGCCGTTGAAAAAGAACAAAATGCTGAAAGTTAGGATTAACTGTATGTCCATGATTTATTAATTGAAATTAAAGCTTAAAGTGTATTTTTATATTACAAATATGAAATATAGAAGAAAGGGTCAACCATGAATTTTATCAATGAATTAAGAGAAGGCGAAAATATATCGGAGGTATATCTTTGTAAAACTAAGACAACAGCTACAACCAAAGCGGGAAAATCCTATTACTCTCTTTTGCTTCAGGACAAAACCGGTTCTGTGGATGGAAAGGTATGGGAGCTGAATAACGGCATAGATCATTTTGAGGCTATGGATTATATACGTGTCGAGGCACAGGTTACTTCTTTTAACAATGCGCTTCAGCTTAATATTAAAAGGATTAGAAAGGCTGATGCAGGGGAATACGATCCCAAAGATTATCTGCCCAGCTCAGATAAAGATATAGATGGTATGTATAAGGAACTTCTCGGAATAGTTGACAGCATAAAAGAAGAACATCTAAATGCTCTTTTAAAAATGTTTTTTGTAGAAGATACTGATTTTATCGGTAAATTCAAGAACCACTCGGCTGCCAAATCTATTCATCATGGGTTTATAGGCGGTTTGCTTGAGCATTCCTTATCTGTTGCAAAAATATGTATATATATAGCAGACAATTATCCTGCCGTTAAGAGGGATTTGCTTGTCAGTGCGGCTTTACTTCACGATATAGGAAAGGTTGATGAGATTTCAAGTTTCCCTGAAAACGATTATACAGATGAGGGACAGCTTATCGGTCACATAGTCATGGGAGCAATGATGGTTGGAGAGAAAATCAAAACCATAGAGGGCTTTCCTCCTGTTTTAGCCAATGAACTTAAACATTGCATCCTCTCTCATCATGGTGAGCTTGAATTTGGCTCGCCAAAAAAACCTGGGCTTATTGAAGCTCTTGCCCTTGCGCATGCAGACAACATGGATGCAAAGCTTGAAACCTTTACAGAACTCATAAATGCCAACAAAGGAAAAAAAGAATGGTTGGGCTACAATCGCATGTTTGACGCCAACGTGCGCATAACCGGCGACTGATTCCTAAACTCCGGTTTGTCAATGTTAGGGTCGATTACAGAGCATGGTATGTACGAGGCCGGCTTAAGCAAGGTACACGCATAGCACGTTCGCACTCTTTGAAACATGTAAGAGTACTAAGCTCATAAATATATATTCTGCTAAAGCAAACCAAGTTTAAAACAAGG
>CADCDW010000017.1 GCA_902800325.1 uncultured Lachnospiraceae bacterium | reverse complement strand
GGTAGTGAGTATGAGTATATTTGAATATGATGAAGAATTGCATAAAAAGACACTTTTAGCCGAAGGCTATGAAGACGGATATAACGCCGGAGTAGAGGAAAGTAAGAAAGTTATTGAAGAAAGCAAGAGGACTATAGCCGAAAAAGACGAAGCAATAGCCGAAAAAGACGAAGCAATAGCCGAAAAAGACGAAGCAATAGCCAAAAAAGATGAAACAATTGCTGAAAAAGACGAAGCAATTTCAAGTATGCAGGCGGAGATAGATGATAAACAGGCAGAGATAGAAAAGCAAAGGAGAGAAATAGAACAATTGAAAAAAATCCTTGAAAAGAAGTAGTATTCTTTATAGGAACGTCAGAAACATTATTATGCCACGTTTTATATGCTACAATGCTATTTGTTGAAGGAAAGATTGTTTTTATTGAGGAAAATTTCTGAAAAAATAAAAATAAATAATAAGATATGGGCTGTGCGTTGCACAGCCCGTTTTCGTTGTTTAAAGTCACATTAAGTAATCTATTTATTTAATTATTTATTTTGTAGCAATATTTTTATTGCTTATAAGTTCTATGTAATCAATCAGAAATTGCGTTGTGCCTTCGATACCGAGGCGGCTGCTGTTAATAGTCAGGTCATAGGTTGTTGCATCACTCCACTCGGATTCGGAATGGCTGTTGTGGTAATTTCGTCTGGTACGATCGTGACGCTTTATCTTGTTGGTTGCTTCGCCATCGGTTTCAATGTTGTATTTGCGTTTTACACGTTTAATCCTGTCTTGAAGGTCGGCCGTTACAAATATACTGATTATATTATATCTGTCTTTTAAAACTGTCTCGGCGCATCGACCGACAACTACAAAAGATTCGCGCTCGGCTGCCTTGTTTTTTATGTAGTCAAATTGGAGTTCCTCAAGGGTACTTGTTGACACTTCAGGCTGGTCGTGGGCCATCTCATCCAAAACACTTCTGTCATACATGTTAAATCCGAAATGTTCGGCTATTTTCTTTGCGATTTCATGTCCGCCGCTTCCGTATTCTCGTCCGATAGTTATTATAATCTGATTCGCCATAATAAAACCCCCTTTGACTTAAAATCTCATACAATAATTTTATTATAAAATGAATATAAATGCAATTAAAAAATATTAAATAAAATAGCTTGTTAAATATAAAATTATGATATACTGTTAAAGTTATACAAAAAGATACATCAATTTTGAATCAGAAATATAATAGGATACATAAAAACAGTTGATAGAGATTGAAATGTATCACAGGGAGAGAGTTTGATGAATTTAGTACAAAAGGTGAGTATAAAAAGAATTATAATTTGGCTTTTGGTTACCGGAGCTGTTATATTTTTTAATCTTCTGATTATAGGTAACAAATATATTTACAGGTTTAAGAACCATATTAAAGATTATAAATCAATAGAGGTAAATGTAGTTGAAGATGAAATGGTAAGTGTAGAATCTATCGAAGTAAAAGGAGATATCATATCGGTTGAATTAAAAGGTTTAATACCGGGAGAAACACAGATTGAGTTTATTCTTTTTTTGGTTCGATTCCTGTATATATAGAGAGCCTTATGGTCAGTACCTTATTTTGTACAGTCAGAGCGCAAAAACATGTTCCAAAATTTGATAAGGATTATATTATAATTCCTGGATGTTCCATAATGGATGACGGTACGGTAACACCGATTCTTAAAGAAAGAGCGGACAGAACCTTGTGGTTTGCAGAAGAACAAAAGAAAAAAACCGGGAAAGATATTGTATTTGTTGCATCAGGAGGACAGGGAAGTGATGAAGTTATATCTGAAGCCGGTGCCATAAAAAATTATCTTATGTCAGCCGGTGTTGACGAAGATTATATAATGGTCGAGGATAAATCAACAAATACCAGAGAAAATATGGCTTTTTCAAAGCGTTTGATAGATGCTCAAAAAAAAGAAGCGAAAGTTGCTTTTTCCACAACAGGTTATCATGTATTCAGAAGTGGAAATATTGCAAGAAGTGTCGGTCTAAATGCTGATGGGGTAGGAAGCCGGACAAAATGGTATTTTTATTTTAACGCAATAATACGTGAATTTATAGCCAACATTACAGCAGAGAAAAAAAGACATATTTTAAATATAATCGGATTATTTTTATATGCTGTAATAATCGTATTTTTAAATAAATACACAAATTAAAAACAATTATAAATAAACCGGCACATCTTTTTGGGAAGTGCCGGTTTTGCTTTTGTATTTAATTAATCACAATTTTCAGAATTGCTGTTCTTAGAATTGCTGTTTTCGCTGTTTGACTGAGTGTTTGTGCCGGAATTATTCTGGCTGTTAGTCTGATTGCTGCTCTGGCTGTTTTTATTTCCAGCCTGATTCTTTGACTGATTCTTAGATGACATATCTATTCCTCCTTACTATGTCATATCCGCATTTTGCAGATATATCTGTATGTTTTGGCTTAACTCAAAGCCTTACACCTTAATTATGGACATATGTTAAAAGGAATATACATAAAATGTAAATATTTTCTTTTTAATAATCTGATTCAAAAGCGAATCTATCTCCTTTTTGTCAATGCACCCCTGTAATTATTTATTCCGCCGATAGCATTTATCACATTATATCCGTATTCCGAAAGTATACGTGCAGCCATCATACTTGCACCGCCGGTTTCACAATAAACAAGTATAACCTTGTTTTTTGGTAAACCAACCTTTCCGTTTTCTATATCTGAAAGAGGCAGATTGATGGCCATAGGGATATGACCTTGTGCGAATTCTTTCATTTCTCTTACGTCTACTATTATTCCTTGGTTTGCGATTGCTTCATTCATGATGTTCCTAATATTAATATTACGAAATCTCAAAATGTCCGCCTCCTTAAAAAATATAAACACTTAATTTAAAATATTCATCTGTATGTAGAGAGTGATAAATTTTTTGCGTCTTATAAAACCGTTTTTGATTTTGATGTGTCTGATTAGTGAAAGGGGGGAAGTGATTAAGATGATGGAAGAAACAAAGCTAAAGAAGATTGGAAAGCTTAGTGTGGAAGCACTGTTTGCTCCTTTTTTGGCAGATGTCTGTCCCGATATATGTGTAAGAGAATATCTTATGTTCATGCATTATATTCTTTTGAAGATAAAAAACAAAGAGATGTCATATAAATCCTACAAGGCAGTTTCGGTTTATAAAATGATACGGGAATTTGTATTTTTAGGATATCTGTATGAACAATCATATGAGTATGGCAATTATACTAACCGGAGTATCAGGTTTTTAAAAAAATATAGAATAGGAAATTACAAGAACTTTTTCTTTGAAAGATATAGTAAGTTGTTTTCAAAATATTACAGAAGGTTTCATAAAGCAGAAAATGATTTTAAAAGGCTCTATAAAATAAGCAGGCATTTTGATAAATGTTTTATAAAGTTCTTTTTAATAAAGACAAGATAGTGGTAAGGGTACATTGTGGACAAATTCCCAATATAGTGATAGTATAATACCCGAGTCTGCTTTCTTGTGTAGATAAAACACAATAAAGGAGATGATTGTTATGGATCCGCCTATTTCTAAACCTGATATTATGGATGTTTTTCGGGTCCTTATGATTAAGGAAAGAGAAAGAGAAAAAATAGATACAGAACGAAGAGAAAGAATATATAGAAATATTTACCTTAAGATTATAGCAGGTAAAATGGCAGATATGCGAAAGGAAGAAAAGAAAAATGAATGAAGGAAAAGTACTTGATATCAACCTGGTTATAAGGGCGATGCAGGGTGATGAGGCTGCTTTTAGAGAGATTTATAATATAACTTATCAGAACAAGTTTTATATAGCGAAAAAGTATATGAAAAATGATGCGGCGGCAGAAGATGTACTTCAGGATGCGTATATAAAGATATGGGTCAATCTTCCAAGTCTTGATAAGCCGGAGAGTTTTCAGTCCTGGTCAAGCAGGATTGTTGCCAATACCGCATTAAATGAGTTACGAAAAAATCAACCCTTACTGTTTTCTGAAATGGCAGGTGAAGGAGATGACGGTTCCGAGCTTGCTTTTGAGGTAGAGGATAACTATGTTCCCAATCAGCCGGAGCTTAGTTTTACCGAGCAGGAAGAACAAAACATAGTCAGGGAAATGATTGATTCTCTTTCTGATGACCAGCGCATGTGCATAATGATGTACTATATGGAAGAACTCGGAGTAAGAGAAATCGCAGAAACTCTTGGCTGTTCGGAAGGAACGGTAAAGTCAAGGCTTAATTACGGAAGAAAAAATATAAAGCTTAAGGCAGAGGAACTTCAGAAGAAGGGATACAACTTCAAGGGAATTTCTGCACTTGCACTTTTACTTCTCTTACTCAAAAGAGAAGCAGCCAAGGCAGGTGCGGCACCTGTTGCAGTTTCGTCGGGTGCTATGCCTCTTGCAGGCAATATAGCCGGTGGCATGTATCAGGGTGCGCCGCAGGGAGCAGCCGGAGGATACGGAGCAGCACCGCAGGGAGCAGCCGGAGGATTTGGAGCAGCCGGAGAAGCAGCCAAGGCTGGTGTTAAGGGTGCATTTGCCAAGACGGCAGCCGGCAAAGCCATAATTGCTCTTATGTCTATAGCTGCCATAGTCGGAACGATAGCTATTGTTATGCTTGTTAAGGACAAACAGGAGGATAGCGATGATACGCCGGTTGTAAAAACAGAGGCGCAGGTTACAGAAACCATGGCAACACCTGACATTGCCGATACAGAGGCAGTAACCGATGAGGTAGTTGAGGAACCTGAGGAGGATCTTTCGTATATAAGTGAATATGAGCGTATTCTTCAGGAAAACAGTGAAGCGATACAGCGTTATGAGACAAACTCAGGATTGTATCATGAGCCTGAAAAGGTTGTTGCTATTATAGATACATTTGGTGATTCTGTGCCGGAGCTTTTCTTTTTAACATGTGATGTCCCGTCTACTTCTGTAATAGGAGATGGAACACTTCATGTATATACTATGAAAGAAGGAAAAGCAGTATCTGTATTGAGTGAAACATATGATGTAAGTGCAGGAAGCGGACAGAGAAATACAATATATGCATCGAAATCAAAGCAGGCATTTTATTGGGATTATATACCTTCACACGGAACGGGTGAAATGGAATTCATAACAAAAAAGACAGGGTATGATATCGTAAGCGATCAGACAGAAGAACTAAAGATTTCATATAATCATATATGGGATGAAGAGGGAACCGGAATAAATGAAAGATACGACTATTTTGTTAGCGGAACTTCCACGGATGAGGCTTCATATCAGACTGTTAAAGAAGAATGGAAAGCTGACTACGGTGATATTATATTGTATAATTGGGATCAAAATTCGGCTGACGGAAATGTAACAGAAACATTTGATTATCAATATAGTTATACCGATGCAATTAATAAGCTGGAAGAGTTAAAAAGTAGTTTAGGAATGGATGCTGCGGATATGCAAACCACCGGAGAAATGACCAATGAAAATGCTCATGCTATGGGAGATGAGTTGCTTAGTGATTTTTATGATGTTACTCAAAAAGATGTTTTTTCAGAGGAAGGGCGTGCTGCTTACGAAGCATTTGCGGAAAAATATCATATAAGTATGATGATGCCTACGGGTACAGGCGTTAATTATTTAAGTACGGACAGCTATGAGTACTCCTACTATGATATCAATAATGATGGTATAGATGAGCTTTTCATAAGCCATGTGGCGATTATTTCTTTTAAAAACGGCAATGCTGTAAATATAGAGGCTGCGACCGGTGCAACAAACGTCGGCATAGCATGCCTTAAAAACGGGCATATAATTATATCAAGTCAGGGTATGGTATGGGCACCTCAAACTACAGAATATGAGCTGGCAGCAGATGGAATCAGCTTAAATTTTATAGACGGAGTTAAAGTGGACGGCTCTGACGGAAGATATTATAAATGCGGAAGTAATGGTGAAAATCTGGAAGAAATAACAGAAGAACAGTACACAGAAATAATTAATTCAAGAGAAGAAATTCAGTTAACATATCTGCCATTAACAGGTATTAAATAATATATCATATGGCGTCAAAAGGTACTTTTGACGCCTGCATCATAATAATGTGATAAATTAAATATGTATATAAATAACGTAAAACGGACGATTTGAAGCAATCGTCCGTTTTTTTTAAAAAAAATAAAAAAATTTTAAAATTTATAAAACCAAATAAAACTTTCGTGTGTCTATGTAGTAGAAAGCAACAAAAAAGGTTGCAAAAAATATAGATTTATTTTTAGGAGGAAAAGATTATGAAGAAGAAAACAAAGGTAATTATGGCAGGTATTTTAACAATGGTAGTTTTAGGCTCGGGTGTGGCAGTATATGCAGGAAGTCAGATGAATGATAATTTCCAATCTGATTATGAGTTAACGACAGAACAAGAGGAGGTTACAGAGGAAAAGGCAGAGCATAAATACGAGACTAAGGTTGATGTAAAAGATGTTACCACAGAGGAGAGAAAAGAGAAGGAACAAAAGGATGAAATAAAATCCGAGAAAAAGACTAAAGAGCAGGCTAAAGAAAAAGAAGAAAACATTTCCCCGGCAAAGTCTGAAAAACAGATATCAAACAGTGAAGTAAAAACAGAAAAAAAATCAGGTCAGCAGGAAGCTGTTCAGGAAGAATCAAATCAGGCAAGTTTAAGCGAGAGTAATGAACATGAGCATTCTTGGACTTATGTAGTTGACCGGGCAGCTTACGATGAAGACATCTACGAGGACAGACCTGTTTACGAAGAGAAGCCTGTTTATGAGGAACAATATGTTGGTTATCATTGGGAATGTTATCTTTACGGCGTACGTACTCCATATATGGATTGTATTGAGTATGCCGACGCTGTAGTAGGTAGAAACTTAGAAGGTGGTACACTCAATCCTGAATATCAAGCTGCTATAGGTTACTACTGCGGTGGATGTGACCAAGTGCCGGTAGACGACTACGAAACCGTTCAGGTAGGTACTGAGAAAGTACAGACAGGTACTGAGCGTGTTAAGACAGGCACACAGCATCACGACGAAGTAGGTCATTATGAATGTTCATGTGGAGCTGTACAGTAGAATTAAAACATTTAATAAAAAAAATAAAAAAATTTAAAAAAATATAAAACCAAATAAAACTTTCATGTGTCTATGTAGTAGAAAGCAACAAAAAAGGTTGCAAAAATAATAATTTATATAATTCAGGAGGATAAAATTATGGAAAGAAGAGAACAGTTATTAAACGGACTTTATTATGTTAAGGAGAGAGTTGATAGGATTGTGAACCTTTGCAGTCAGGAAGTTGATCTTGAGGGAAGATTTCTTCAGGAAAAAAATGTGGTGGATACCGGGAGCGCCAAAACCTGGATAAAAACTTTATCTATAGTAATCACACTTGCGGCAGTTGTATTTTTTGTATGGGGTTCGATTATGAGAGGAGATTTCCCGTTACTTATCGTATCTGCTGTATCGGCGATAGTATTTTGGGTTAACAGAAAAGAAGCAGGCAAGAAAAGAACTGTATCAGCTATAGTATTTGCAGCAGTATTTATCGGTTTCGTAGTTAAGATGGGAAGCACAATGATTATAGCTTTGCTTGTATTCGGATTACCTTTGCTTGGAATATTTGTGGCAGGAATGATAGCAAATAATAAATATGCTGAAGCAAAAAATGAAGAAATATCAGAAATTAATGAAGCTTTATATGCACAGTATGACAGACTTGAAGAAGAAATCAATTATTTAAAGAACGAACTTTATAACAATACAGCAAGCTGGTATCCGGTAAACTATTATACAGAAAATGCAGTCGATTGGTTTATATATGCAACAAAGAATTTTATGGGAGACGATATGATGACTTTAGTTCAGAAATTTGAAGAAACAGAGTTCAGAGCACAGATGCTTGCAGGCCAGCAACAGCTTATACAGGAAGTAAACAGTGGATTTGAAGCTATGGCAAGAAATCAGGAAGAAATAATCAATAATCTTAATGTAGTAAAGAGGCAGCTTAATATGTCCAATGTATTGAGTACAATGAACTTCTGCGTTAACTTAACTACGCAGCGCAAGCTTGATTATCAAAATAAGATGATAAACAGATACAATATGAGCGTTCAGGAAAATACAAATGCAGTATATTCGGCACAAAGTGCAATAAAGGATAATACTTATGAAATTAACGCACTTAGAACAAGTTTTTAATAATATGAGTCGGTAAAGACATATTATGAATATTGGAAAGAAATATTACGAATATTGGAAAATGATGTGGAAATATCCACAACATAGTGGTAAAATAATGTGGAGATACCCACAATAGAGCGAGAAAGGAAGTATATGTTATGAAAAAAACAGGAATTAAAAAGGGTAAAAGAATAAGTAAGATAGTATGTGCCTTGATGTGCATGGGAATGCTTCTCACAGGATGTGGAGACAGCGGAAGTAAAAAGATTATGTTCAAAGGTGAGGACTCCGGACAAAACACTACAGAGGATAGTGTTTTTGGAGGATTTGGAAGTGATAATAATGCGGGGAACGATGGAACATATACGATTTCCGAAATTTTAGAAAGTGGAGATTATCAGATTTGGTATGAGTTCGAATTAGAAAATGATATCAATGGTATCAATAAAGATGCAGATATTACTAATTTCTTTATAATAAAAGACGGAAAAGTAGCAACAATTAATAGTTCGGATGGTTTGGATTTGACTTTGGGTGATGTTGCACAAATGACTGATGAGGAATTATATCAGAGGATTTATTCGGATATGATGACTGAATACATGTCATATATACAATCAAGGCTTGATTCTGAAAGCGAAGACATTGAAATTCTCAAGGACGAAATAGAAAACAATCCGGTTGAAGCAGCGGAGAATAAAAAGATTCTTGATAGAAAAAATCAGTTATTAAATTTATATCAGTCTATAATTGATTCAAATGATTTTTATTACGGTAACTATGTTATAAATGTCAATACGGATGCTTCAGGAAATAATGTTGTAAGTGAAGATGTTTATTTTACGTATTTGGAATATGTAAGTGATTACTCTGAGCTTAGTGTGTTAAATACAACCACAGGTACAGTATATGATGCTGAGTTTTTTGGTATATATACTTTTGATAAGGATAATAGTCATGAAGGATATATTGTAACCCGTGTTAATGATAGACCTCTGAAACTTGAATGGGATGAGATGAGTGGTGATAATATATATGTTGATAAAGATTGGCGTGAGATGGAGGCTATATGCGAAGAAATTAATGGTTTAGGTGAAAATGATGCTGCTTCGGAAGTAGATTTAGATGAACCTGTATCATATAGTCCGGAAAATGTAGTAGAGCTTACAAAACAAAAATGTAATGCGGCAGGACAGACATTAGCAACAGATTATACGTCTATGGCGTACTTTGATATGTATTATTCAACAGATTTAAGAACAGTAGCAAATATGTATAACTGGATAAAAAATGAGGATGATTTAGCTAATGAGTTAGCAACTGCTTTAGGAGTTATTAGTAATCAATATTATATTGAATATGCAGGTATTGTGAATAATCCGACGGTGCAAGACAATGAAACAGGTGAAACGATTGTGCTGGATGGAGAATTTTATGACTTCCGCCTATATTATATACCTAATTAGCTAACGAATAAAAACAGACTATTAAAATGATAAATACCCTCTTTGCCGGACTAACCCGCTAAAGAGGGTATTTTTATTCGTTATAATCAAATTTCACTATATCATTGGGCTCACAGTCCAATATGTTACAGAGCTTTTCGACGGTGTTTAGGGTGATATTTTTACCCTTTTTAAGGCTGTCGAGGGTTTTATTATCGATACCGGATTTTAAAAGCTTATATTGAGTTATATTCTTTTTTTTCATGGTTTGCCACAACGGCTCATAACTGATAATAAAATCACCTCGTTTACAACGTACTTGGAAAAGTGTGTCACTTAGTAAAAAAACTTATGAATAAGTATATGCGAATATTGTAAAAATAAACATTGTGAACGTTTGCACAATAAAGATGATCTTTAAAAAGATTGGGTATGTGAAATTGCATACTCAATTTTTTGTTATATTATTATAAGTTTTTATTTGGATACAAAAAGGTAATTAATTGGTGCTTTCTACACTTGACACTATATGTGTGGAGTCTTAAAATAATATGGATAATGCGTAATTTTAAATAGAAGGGTAAAATATATGGATAAAAATGAGTTTGAGCTTATAGCACCCTGCCATTTTGGACTTGAGTCGGTGCTTAAGAAAGAGATAACAGAACTTGGATATGAGATAATTTCAGTGGAAGACGGAAGAGTTACATTTAAGGGTGATGAAACTGTTATACCACGTGCCAATATATTTATCAGAACTGCCGAGAGAATCCTTTTAAAGATGGGAAGCTTCAAGGCGGAAATCTTTGACGAACTTTTTGAAGGTACAAAGGCGCTGCCTTGGGAGGAGATTTTGCCGAGAGATGCCAAATTCTGGGTAACTAAGGCAACAACCAATAAGAGTGCCCTTTTTTCGGGAAGCTCGATACAGTCGATTGTAAAAAAAGCCATTGTGGACAGGATGAAGCAGACATATCATATAAGTCACTTTGAAGAGGACGGAGATGAGTATCCTATCAGAGTGTTTATATTTAAGGATATGGTTTCTATAGGAATTGATACCTCAGGGACTTCTCTTCACAAGCGTGGCTACAGACATTTGGTTGGTAAGGCACCGATATCGGAGACACTTGCTTCAGCTCTGCTTATGCTTACACCATGGAATAAGGACAGGGTTCTGGTCGATCCTTTTTGCGGCAGCGGAACATTTCCGATAGAGGCGGCTATGATAGGTGCCAATATAGCTCCGGGTATGAATCGTGAGTTTACTGCTGATGCGTGGGATAAGGTCATTCCTAAAAAGATTTGGTATAACGCCTATGATGAAGCACATGACATGATACGAAAAGATATAGAGATGAATATCCAGGGATATGACTTAAATCCGGATATCGTAAAATGCGCCATGACCAATGCCAAAGAAGCGGGCGTGGATAAATATATACATTTTCAGGCAAGGGATGTTAAAGACCTTTCCAATCCGAAACATTATGGATTTATAATCACCAATCCACCATACGGGGAAAGACTTGAGGATAGAAAGGATCTGCCTGATTTATATAAGACGATTGGTGAGAGTTTTGCAAGACTTTCTGATTGGTCTATGTATCTTATAACATCTTATGATGAGGCGGAAAAATATATCGGCAGAAAGGCAGATAAAAACAGAAAGATTTACAACGGTATGATTAAATCATATTTTTATCAGTTTATGGGACCGAAGCCTCCGAGAAAAGATAAGGATAACAAACAAGCTTAAGTGCATAATATATGGAGAGATGATTTTGTAATTTTAAATTTTTAAGTTGGGGCAAAATATATGAAAAAGATACTTGTATTTTTTGCTGCAATTGCGGCAATCTTTACAATTACATATTTTGCAACCAGAAAGCAGGTTGTCACGGTCGATGTGTCGGGTGATTTTTCGGAGTGTGCGGCAGGCTTTAAGACTGACATGGTGGATAGATTAAATGATGGTTTAATTGTGACTATAAATGGCATAAGTATCGAGGAATTTGGTTTTGATTATTATGTCAGTGATACCATGAAGCTGGTTGTTGAGGCGGATTTTTTGAAAAGTCTGCTCAATGCTTCCGTTCAGGAGTATCCGGAAGGAAAACTTCTGGTTATGAAAGGCGACAAGAAGCTGGAATTTAAGGTGGGGAAGGATAGGGCGATACTAAATGGTCAGGAAGATATCGAGCTGGAGACAAAAGTAAAAAAAGATGTCGACAGCGATAAGATTATGATTCCGATCGATGATGTGTCGAAGTATCTTGGGTACAGTACAGATTACTATTATTATGACAATCATATCGATTTGGCTCTTACGGGACGTGAGAGGGCACTGCCTTCAAGCTACGATATGAGAGATTATGGCAGAGTTACAGAGGTTAGGGATCAGGGAAGATATGGTACCTGCTGGGCATTTGCTTCGCTGGGTGCCCTTGAGACTACACTTTTGCCTAAGGAGTATTGTGTTTTTTCAACAGACAATATGACTCTTACAAACAGTTATAATCTGGACATAGACATAGGTGGCGAACATACTATGAGTATCGCATATCTGGCTGCATGGCAGGGCCCGGTTTATGAAAAAGATGACCCTTACGGAGATGGTATGACAGATGAGTCTCTTACTGCTGTAAAGCATCTGGAGGAAGCTCTTATAATAAATGACAAGGACATGGATATTTTAAAGAGTGCGATATTCAGATATGGTGCGGTTGAGACATCCATATATTGCCAGATGGAATATGTGGACAGCTTTTCAAAATATTATTCGAGAGAAAATGCAGCATATTATTATGACGGCGATGAAGGCGCCAATCATGATGTGGTTGTAGTAGGCTGGGATGATGATTTTCCAAAGGAGAATTTTACTATTGAGCCTGAGAGAGACGGTGCCTTTATATGTAAAAACAGTTGGGGTAAGGAATTCGGTGAGGACGGATATTTTTATATTTCATATTATGATAAAGTAATATGCAACAAATCTGTAGTTTATACAAGAGTAGGCGAGGCAGATAATTTTGATAAGATATATCAGTCAGATCTGCTGGGCTGGGTCGGACTTATGGGATTTAATAAAGAAGATGCTTACTTTGCCAATGTTTATAAGACAGATGAAAATGAAGAGCTTGCTGCAGTTTCTTTTTACGCAACCGACAAGGATACAGATTTTGAGGTCTTTCTGGTTCAGAATTTTAAGGATGAAAATTCATTTGACAATAGGGAACTGTTAACTTCGGGAAGTATGAAGTATCCGGGATATTATACTGTAAGACTGCCTGAACCGATAAGGCTTTCAGACAAAAGCAAATATGCTGTTGTGGTAAAAGTTCATACGCCGCATGCGATACACCCTATAGCGATAGAGTATGATGTGGACGAAAGAACGGAAAACTTTGACATAACGGACGGCGAAGGTTATATAAGTTTATATGGCGAAAGCTGGCACAGCGCGGAGAAGACTCAGAACTGTAATGTATGTCTTAAGGCATTTACGGATTATGTTTCAGACGGCGATGAAGAAGATATAGATAAGGAATAAAATATCGGGGATAGAAGATTAGGGATGAAATATGTGGGCTTCGGTTCAGAGTGAAAAATGAGATTTAGATGATAGAAAGATGAGGTACTTAAAAATGAAAAAGATTATTTTTGCAACCGGAAATGAAGATAAGATGAAAGAAATCAGGATGATTCTTGCTGATTCGGGATATGAGATTTTATCCATGAAGCAGGCAGGAATTGATATAGATATAGTTGAAGACGGTAAGACCTTTGAGGAGAATGCTATTATAAAAGCAACAGCTATTTCAAAGGTCAAAGAGGCAGAAGGGTGTATAGTTCTCGCTGATGACAGCGGACTCGAGATAGATTATCTCGGAGGAGAACCGGGCATATATTCGGCGCGCTATGAGGGCGTTGACACACCTTATGAGATAAAGAACCGCATAATACTCGACAGATTGAAGGACGTACCGGATGAAGAAAGAACTGCAAGATTTGTGTGCGCTATAGCGATTGCTTATCCGGACGGAAAGGTAGACACAAGAAGAGGAACCATAGAAGGACGTATAGCTTATGAACCTGCAGGTGAAAATGGATTTGGATATGATCCTATTTTTTATGTTCCGTCACTTGGTAAAACTACTGCCGAGCTTGATCCGGAAGAAAAGAATAAACTCAGTCACAGAGGAAATGCGTTAAGGTTAATCAGGGAACTTATATAATAATAGTTGTCGGGGTATATATTTTATAAATATGATTGATAAGAGGATTAAAGTATTTTATAGGTGGCATATGAGAATTTTAGTTATAAGTGACTCGCACGGGCAAAATGAAAATGTAAAAAAAGCCATAGAGGATGCCGGAAAGATAGATGCATTGATACATCTTGGAGATGTGGGGACAAGCTATCGTGAGATAGAAACCATGGCAAGGGTTCCGGCTTATTTTGTATGTGGCAATACCGATTATATACCTGAACTTAAGGACAGACTTATACTGATGTTTGGTGGACATAAAATATATGCTGTCCATGGTCATAGAGAAGGTGTTGGTATGGGGCTTTCCGCACTCAGGTATAATGCGCTGCAAAATGAATGTGACATAGCTTTATATGGACACACTCACATACCGTATCTGGATGAAAATGAAGATGATGTAACGATACTAAATCCCGGAAGTATATCACTTCCGAGACAGGACGACAGAAAGAAGACTTATGCAATCATAGATATAGATGAGTACGATACAGTTAGCTATGAACTTCATAGTATATAATGAGAGTTATATAGTAGGTTTGTTTTAAGACGGCTTGTCAGGCAACCTGTTTTATGGTGTATAGGTTTTTATTGAATTTTCAAGGCTCCGCAGCACTTATTCAAGTATGAGGCCTGAGTTTACAAATATAATATGAACCAAAGATATAAAACATGAGGAATAATATAATGAAAAAAGGCGAAATATACGAAGGTGTTATAACTGATTTTGATTTTCCCAATAAGGGAAGCCTATATATAGAGGACAGAAAGGTTATTGTTAAAGAAACACTTCCGGGTCAGAAAGTAAGATTTTCAATATCCAAGAAAAAGGCAGGTATGGCAGAAGGCAGGCTTATAGAAGTTATTGAGCGTTCCAAGCTCGAAGATTGCGAGCCTACATGTGCATATTTTGGTGTATGCGGCGGTTGCGCATATCAGACGTTATCATATGAAAATCAGCTTAAGTTCAAAGAAGAAATGGTAAAAAAACTTATAGATAGGGCACTTCCCGATACGGATTACGTATGGGATGGTATACTTGCATCGCCTAAACAAAAAGGTTACAGAAATAAGATGGAGTTTACTTTCGGTGATGAGTATAAGGATGGACCGCTTGCGCTTGGACTTCATAAAAAGGGAAGTTTTCATGATATCATAAGTGTGTGCGAGAGCAGAGATTTCGATGAGAACAAGGGTATTGATAACACAAGTGAAACATCTGTCAGTTTAAGTGGTGATAAGGAATCCGGCTGCGTGATAATTAATTCGGATTGGAGAAAAATAGTGCGGTATACCTTAAGATTTTTCAGTGAAAGAAATGTACCTTACTATCATAGGATGAGGCACGAGGGAATACTCAGAAATCTCGTAGTAAGACAGTCAGCTGCAACCGGAGAATTTCTTATAAATCTTGTCACATCTACCCAATGGAATGTATATGGTTTTGATGAAAAAAAACTGTTGAATGAATATGTAAATGGCTTGGTATCTTTAGAGGGAAATGGAGAACTCACCGAAGGCGGAAGCATAGCAGGAATTCTTTATACTGAAAATGATACTTTCGGAGATGTTGTTAAAAGCGACAGAACCACATGCTTGTACGGAAAGGATTACATAACTGAGGAAGTAATAGGACTGAAATTTAAGATATCACCTTTTTCTTTTTTCCAGACTAATACAAAAGGATGTGAGGTCTTATACGAAAAGGCAAGAGAGTATATATATGAGAGTGGCTCGTTTGATGAAAATGAATTGAATGGAACTTCAGGGAAAGTAGTCTTTGATCTTTACAGTGGAACAGGAACCATAGCGCAGATGATGGCTAAGGTTTCAAAGAAGGTTATAGGTATAGAGATAGTCGAAGAAGCTGTTGAAGCTGCAAAGGAAAATGCCGGAGAAAACGGATTGGATAACTGCGAGTTCATCGCCGGAGATGTCCTAAAGGCGATAGACCTTGTGCAGGATAAACCGGATCTTATCATAGTAGATCCGCCAAGAGATGGCATAAATCCTAAAGCACTTGATAAGATTTTAAATTTTGGAGTAAATCAGATTGTTTATATATCCTGCAAGCCAACATCGCTTGCAAGAGATTTGAAGATTATGAACGAGCGCGGGTATAAGCTTGTGAAGGCTTGCTGTGTGGATCAGTTTCCATGCACGAGAAATGCAGAAAGCTGTGTGCTCCTCGAGCGTGTGAGCAACAGAAAAGCAGATTCCTATGTGAAACTGAATGTGAAGATGGAGGATTACTATCGGATCAAAGATGCAGAAGGTGGTGAAGCGGATGGATGATATAAAAAAGGATCCTTTTGAGGAATATATAAAGAATCTGCCTCCTTCAAGGAAGGAGATGGGTCAGGCCTGGTCTGCCGCAATAGGACTTCAGGATGTGGACGGCTTAAAAACATCCGAATACCTCTATGCTACAGCCAAGAAAAACATTGATGGAGAAATCACTATTGATGAGGCAGGCGAGTTAATTAAATCATATTATGAGAGTAGGCAGGGAAAAACAGAGCACGGGACCGAAGAAGCCGATAAGGTGTCACAGAGAATTGCAAAAATACTGTCAGATAAGGCATTTGTTTTTTCTCCGACTCAATATATATCTATACACAGAGAACTGTTCAAGGGTATATATTCTCACGCGGGAAAAATAAGAGATTATAATATCACTAAGAAAGAATGGGTTCTGGACGGAGATACTGTGTCATATGGGCATGCACTTGATCTTAGCGAAATGCTTGAATATGATTTCTTGCAGGAAAGGAACTTCCGTTACAATGGGTTATCAATGACGGAAGTAATCCATCATTTGTCGGTTTTATCTCCAGACTTTGGCAAATTCATGTGTTTGGCGAAGGAAATACGCGAACTACAGCAGTATTCTTTATAAAGTATTTGAGGCAAATGGGGTTTGAAGCGAATAATGATATGTTTGCTGAGCATTCGTGGTATTTTAGAAATGCATTGGTTCGCGCTAATTACAGTAATATTAAAAAAAGAATCTACGAAACGACGGATTTCCTTGAGCTGTTCCTGCAAAATCTGCTGTTTGACGGTAAAAATGAACTCCATAACAGAGAAATGCATGTGAGCGGCATGTTCATGCAAAAGCAGTATATTGACCCAATAAAACAGGATATTGACCCGATAAATGACCCAATAAACATAGTAGAGCTTAGTGAAAGAGAGAAAAAGATACTTGAACTCTTGAGACAGAATCCGACTTTGACTAGAGCTAAGATGGCGGGAATTCTTGGGTGTTCCGACGCGACTGTAAAGAGAGCATTAGGATCTATGGTACAGAAAAATGTTATACGTCGTATTGGGTCAAACAAGAAGGGAGAATGGGTCATCAATTCTTGAAACTCAAGCGTACAACAGTCGAGACTGTTTGCCTCTTGCAGAGAACAAGCAACAACCGGGAGGAAATGATTACTATTGATGTTGAGATAAAGAATGAGGACGCGGATATGGCAGCTATGACATATGCGCTCACATTGCACTCGTTGATAGATCACCGAATGGATATGATTACGGCAGGCGATGCTGAAAGCTTTGCAGAGTCGGGAAGCCCGGTACCTGTTAAGATCGTTGATTTTATAAAATGGTTCAGTATGCAGATCGGAGGGACCGATAGGCACGGTTTACATGATAAATACTATGACAGGCGAGGCGTATATATTATTCCGATTAGAGGGAATGAGATTGGGATTGTAGAAACTCCTAAGGTTTTTTTCTTATTGGGAGACGGTTTGAATTCGGGCGGATCCGACCTTCAGTGCATTGAGAGAGAATGCATGGAAGAAGCAGGATATGGAGTATTGAAAATTCACTTGTTGTTTTCAATCCTTGCGATTAACTTCAGAATACGAAGGAGTAACATAGTATGGATGAGAAAGTGAAAATAATAACTAATAACGACGGAAAAAAGATTGTACAGATTAATAATATCAGGTTCAAGGGAAAGAGAGCTGTTAATTGGGAAGATGTTCGATTGTATTTGAATGATTATGTGGGCGAAATGTATACGATAGCCTGCACAGAGGATGTGGTTTATCTTGGGAAAGATCTGCCTGATGAATATGCAGGATCGGAAGATACATATTGCTTAAAAGGGACAATGGCTAAGGCAAAGGCTAATGCAGCACAAGGCTTGGGTGCTATGATTGAAATAGCAACTGATGGTGAACATACATCAAATCGTAAAGAAAAGCATAATATAGATGCTGCAAACGGATGGTATAAGTATACAACGAGATTTGCTCTTCCGGTCTACGGACAAGATGGAAATATTGAAAGGTATAATGTTTTTCGTGGGTTTATGATTATTAGGTATGACCGGTATGGTAAGAAGTACCTTTATGATGTAATAAAAATAAAAAAAGAAACGAGCAACCCGCCTAGCTGTTAAGGAACTTAACACATACGGTAAAAAACCCATTTCTCTTTCCAAAAACTATAACACAAATCCGGAGTGGGTGTCAATAGAAATTTTGCCATCCTTTCCAAGTGTGATTAAAAGAGCAGGTCTCTGCCTTCATGACTGCAGGAATTGAAAATTCACTTGTTGTTTTCAATCCTTGCGATTAAAGAGTTGATAAGGTATAATAATGATGTATCTTGTCAACTTTTTTATTAAAAATATTTGAGAGATTGCACAAGGAGTATATATGTTTGGGGAACATTTTAAACTTAATGAAAAAACGATGACTATCGTTGAAGAGATAGGTCGTCATATGCCGGGAGGTTTTTTTATATATAAGGCTTCCGAACCGTTTGAACTGTTATATGCCAATAAGGCCACCTTTAATATCTATGGTTGTAATGACTTAGATGATTTTAAAAAATTAACAGGTTACACATTCAGGGGCATGGTACATCCTGATGATTTTGCATGTGTAAATCAATCCATAGATCAACAGATTGAAGAAAGCGATGATAATTTTGATTACGTCGAATACCGTATTGTAAGAAAAGATGGTCAGATAAGATGGGTGGATGATTATGGTCATTTTACCCAGACTGAAAGCTATGGCGGTATTTTTTATGTTTTTATTTCTGATATAACAGATAAGAAAGAGCAAATAGATGCTAAGGTGCAGCAGGCTCAGCTTGAGGCAAAGCAACAGGATATGGAGGAAAAGCTTAAGCTGCAGGAAAAGCTTCTTGAAGAGCAACGGGAAAAGGCGGAACAGGACAAACTTATAACAGCACTTGCTTCTGATTATTGGAGCGTTTATTATGTTGAGCTTGATACCAATGAGGGTGTATGTTATCAGTCACATACAGATTTGGAGGATTCTCTTGAGGTGGGTGAAAGATTCAAATATCTTGAAACTTTTACCGATTATGCAAAAAAATATATTACGGAAGAATTTCGTGATAAATTTCTAAAGTTTATACATCCGGATTCTATAAGAGAAGAACTTAAGGATAACAGAGTTATTTCGTTTATTTATATGGTTGACAGGCGTGGAAGTCAATCTTATGAAATGGTTAGATTTGCCGGGGTTCGTCATCCCGAAGACAGAGATGACCATATAGTTCATGCAGTCGGAGCCTGTTTTACTGATGTAGATGCTGAGACAAGAAAGAGTCTGGCTCAGACTAAGGCATTGAGTGACGCTCTTACTGCCGCCGAGCAGGCAAATAAAGCAAAGACTACATTTTTATCAAATATGAGTCATGAGATACGAACTCCTATGAATGCTATAATCGGTTTAGATAACATAGCTCTTTCTGATGCGGATATATCTGACAGGACAAAGGAATATCTTGAGAAAATCGGAACTTCGGCTCATCATCTTCTAAGCATTATAAATGATATTCTTGATATGTCACGAATTGAATCGGGACGTATGATTATTCATAGTGAGGAATTCTCTTTTTCAAAACTCATGGAACAGGTTAACGCCATTATCGGTGCTCAGTGCCGAAATAAAGGACTGACCTTTGACAGTACCATAAGTGGAAATATAGGAGAATATTATATAGGTGACTCGATAAAGTTAAGACAGATAATTATTAATATTTTGGGTAATTCGGTAAAGTTTACTCCACAGGGAGGAAAGGTATCCATGACTGTTGAGGAGATAACAAGATTTGAGGGCAACTGCACGCTCAAGTTTGTTATGTCGGATACGGGAATCGGTATGAGTAGGGAATATCTTCCTAAGATATTTGATGCTTTTTCACAGGAGGATACTTCATCCACCAATCAGTATGGAAGCACAGGACTTGGAATGCCTATAACCAAAAGGCTTGTTGAACTGATGAATGGTAATATTGAGGTTGAGAGTGAGAAAGGCGCGGGAACTACATTCACAGTTACGGTTACGCTCAAGAATTCAAACAGAAGGTGTACAGGAGAAAGTATAGATGAGCTTTCGCCTCAGGATATGGTTGTTCTTGTAATAGATGACGATCCGGTAGCTTGTGAACACGCAAAGCTTGTTCTTGGACAGGTGGGTATTAATTGTGACATCGCCTTTTCCGGAATGGAAGCGTTGGAGATGGTAAAGGTTCGTTATGCCAGAAGAGAACCATATAATCTTATTCTGGTAGATTGGAAGATGCCTGATATGGATGGCATAGAAACTACCAGAAAAATAAGGAAAATTGTGGGTGATGAGCTTGCCATCATTATCCTTACTTCATTTAACTGGGATGATGTGGCAGAGGAAGCGAAGCAGGCTGGAGTTGATACATTTGTGGCAAAGCCTCTTTTTGCTTCAAATGTAATGGATGAGTTTAAAGAAGCATTTAAAAGAAAGAACAAAAATAATCCTCATATGCAAATTAACCTTAAGGGACGCCGGGTTCTCCTTGCGGAGGATGTTGTGATAAATGCTGATATAATGACTATGGTGCTTGCTATGCGTGAAATGGAGGTTGAGCGCGCCGAGAATGGTCAGATTGCGGTTGATATGTTCCGGGAGAAAGAAGAAGGCTATTATGATGCAATACTTATGGACATGCGAATGCCGGTACTTGATGGACTTGAAGCTACCAGAGCTATAAGAGCAATGGATAGAGCTGATGCAAAGGTTATCCCGATAATTGCGCTTACGGCAAATGCTTTCGACGAGGACGTACAAAGAAGTATGCAGGCAGGTCTTAATGCTCATCTTAGTAAACCGGTAGAGCCTGATAATCTGTTTGAAACGCTGGAAAGCTTGCTAAAATAATATATTATTCACATGTAAAGAATTCAAAAAAATGAATTTGTATGAAGCAGGAGGTTTTATTGACTAATGGAACAGGATGGTAAAAAAGATTCCAAATACCTTTGTCGAATAGATGTATGGGCTATGGCTTTTGGCTGTATGGTGGGCTGGGGCGTATTTGCCATGCCCGGAACTACTCTTCTTCCTGTTGCAGGTCCGGCCGGTACAGTCATAGTTATTATACTGGGCATGGTGATTATGCTTGTTATCGGATATAACCTTGCATATCTTATGAGCCGCAGCTCCATGACGGGAGGAATTTATGCATATACTAAGGAGGCGTTCGGAAGAGATCATGCATTTATCAGCTCGTGGTTTTTATGCCTTTCTTATCTGACTATTGTTTTCTTAAACGGAACAGCACTTTTTATTGTAATCAGAATTTTGTTAATTGCCAATATGATTCTTACTCAGGCCGGATTTATTGTGGATACTGCCGAGGATGGAAAAGAAGCCGTGGATAAGGTAAGCGAGGCAGACGCAGGCTATTATGATCTTGTGTTAATGGATATTCAGATGCCGGTAATGGACGGATATATGGCAACTCGTGCTATCAGAGAGCTTGGGGATAAAGAGAAGTCTAAGGTGTCGATTATTGCCATGACTGCAAACGCATTTAAGGAGGACAAGGAGGCGGCTATCGAGGCGGGAATGCAGGAACATATAGCCAAGCCGATAGACGTTGAGGTAATGCTTAAAACTATTAATCATGTGCTTATAAGCAACGAGAAGGGAATAAGAAATGAAAAGATTTAAGAAAAAGGACGGGTTTAAAAAACATATACTTATTGTTGATGATGAATATCTAAACAGAGAAATACTTGGGAATGTGTTTAGTGAATTTTATGATGTGACGTATGCCGAAGATGGAGAGCAGGCAATGGCAATTTTAAGAAAACGACCATATGATTTTGCTCTTATGCTGCTTGATTTAATTATGCCAAAGATGGATGGTTTTGATGTTATAAAGCTTTGCAAGGAGGATGAACTCCTCAAGAGAATTCCGATAATTGTTATGACATCCGAAAAAGATGCATAGATTGAAAGTATAAAGCTTGGTGCAATCGACTTCATAACTAAACCTTATGATATGCCGGAGGTTATACTTGCCAGGGCAGAAAGAATTATAGAGTTTGCGGAAGATAAAAATATAATTAGGGCGACAGAAAAAGATTCTCTTACAGGCTTATATACAAAAGAGTATTTTTTGAGATACATTTCCCGTATAGAGCAATATGCACCTGATACCAAGATGGATGCGGTTGTTTTAAATATAGATCATTTTCATCTTATCAATGAGATATACGGAAGAGATTTTGGTGATGAGATTCTTGTCCTTGTTGCAAATGAACTGCAGGATATGATAGAAAGCATGAAGGGCGGATTAGCCAGCAGGGTTAATGCTGATACATTTTATGTATATATTGAACATAAAGAGATATATGGGCACAATGTACTTGAGATAATTAACAAACAGATTTACGAAAGAACCGGTACACACAATATAAGAGTAAGACTTGGTGTATATCCTGATGTCGATAAGAACGTAAGTCCGGAGATGTGGTATGACAGGGCAGTCATAGCATGCAACAGAATAAGAGAAGATTATACAATGAATGTTGCATATTATGATAAAAGTCTGTACGAAAAGTCTATTTATGAAGAGAAGCTTATAAGAGATTTTTATACGGCGATTACAGAAAAACAGCTTATGGTTTATTATCAGCCGAAGTTCAATGTGACAGGTGCAAGACCAAAATTGTCAAGTGCGGAGGCACTTATAAGGTGGAAGCATCCCGAACTTGGTATGATAAGTCCCGGTGATTTTGTTCCTCTTTTTGAGGGTAACGGACTTATACGTCAGCTTGATAATTATGTTTGGGAAGAAGCCGCATGTCAGATAAGGAAATGGAAGGACAGGTATGATGTTACCATACCTGTATCCGTAAATGTATCCCGTATAGATATATATGAACCAAAGCTCTTTGATAAGCTTATAGGCCTTGTTGAAAAGTATGGTCTTTCTACAAGCGAGTATATGCTTGAAATAACTGAGTCGGCGTATTCCGATAACGTAAATGACCTGATAGATGTGGTTAATAAGCTCAGGGAAAAAGGGTTTAAAATAGAACTTGATGATTTTGGTTCAGGGTATTCATCATTAAATATGCTTACAACACTGCCTATAGATGTCTTAAAGATGGATATGAAATTTATCAGAAATATGATGCTTGATTATAAGAATCTTAAGCTTGTGGAGATAATACTTGATATAGCGAAGCTTCTGAGGGTGCCGGTAATAGCGGAGGGTGTAGAAGAGGAAGCGCAATATACTACGCTCAGAGACCGAGGTTGTGACATTATTCAGGGCTATTATTTTTCAAAGCCACTTTCTCCTGAAGAATTTAATATACTTATAGAAAAAGAATTGCAAAAAGAGTAAAAATCAGATTAAAGTTGTTTGTTTATTTTTGAAATTATAAAAGATAGTTACGGAAGGAGAATAAATATGCTTACTATAGATGCGTTAAAAAAATATGGTGCAAACGTGGAGGAGGGGCTTACAAGATGTATAAATAATGAGGCTTTATATCTCAGACTTGCCGGAACGGTAGTTGATGAAAAGAACTTTGATAAGCTTCGGAATGCTCTTGAAGAAGGTAATCTTGACGAAGCATTTGAGGCGGCTCATGCCCTAAAAGGTGTACTTGGTAATCTTGCATTAACCCCTATATACGATAAGGTGGTTGAGATAACTGAGCTTTTAAGAGCAGGGACTGATATGGATTACTCTGTACTTGAAGCGGAGATTGAGGGCAGGAGAGAAGAATTAAGAAGTCTTATGTAGAAAGGCAAGATATTAATCCGGTGTTTTTATCGGCTTTTTTATCGGGATAAGTGTTATGAACAACAAAAAGAACAGGCTTATAATTGGCATATGTGCAGGCTTGCTTATACTTATTACATTTATTGCTTCGCTTATTACGAAAAAAACAGATGT
The DNA here is from genome assembly GCA_902800325.1 of uncultured Lachnospiraceae bacterium. Lineage (GTDB taxonomy): Bacteria > Bacillota > Clostridia > Lachnospirales > Lachnospiraceae > Coprococcus_C. Next base: position 11,850 of record CADCDW010000017.1, on the reverse strand, counting down.
ATCTGGTAAAACAGGTATGGATGAAATAAATGATAACTGGAATTATATTATATCCATTAAGATTAAAAATTCCAACAGTATAGCTACTTACTATGACAATAGCAAGAGCAATGTATATATCCTTGCAGCCACGCACAATATAACTGAAGATATGCGCGGGAAAACCTTATCCTTTAAAACTGATGATTCGTATGTGGACGTATATATTTCGGAAACTATAAATGCATCTGATGAAAATACGGATATATTTTCAAAGGACAATTCCTATAATTTAACTGACAGAGTGTATCATTTTGGCAAAAAGCCGATTGTGGGAGATTCACCGGGTTCTTCTGTTCATTTTATAGAAATACCGCAAGATGCTAAAGGTTCAATAACCATAAGGATTGAAACCTCTTATGAAAACAGGTTTTTGAAAAACTATACTTTTGGTCTGGGAACAAAAAAAGACCTTATAAATAAATATATAAGTTTAGAAATTTATGCAATTGTGTCAGGATGCGTATTGTTTATATTTGGATTGATTATATTGGCTTTTTTTGCAGTGGGAAGGTTAAAAAACAAAAGTGTCTCCGGTTACTGTTTTATAGGAATCTTGTCAGTTGTAACTTCGTTATATTTTTTGACTTCCTTATCGGTAAGTACATATATAATTAAGAATCCTGTAGGACAGTATTATATAAGAGATATAGCGGTTTTAATTCTTCCGATTTTAATACTTGGATATCTGGATAAATTTGTAAAAATGTTTAAGGTAGAACGATATATAATTGTGTCGCTTATCATTGCACTGACATTGCTGCATATATTCGGAGTTGCAACATATCTAAGAACCCTAAAAATGTATATTGCATGTATTATGCTTATAATGATTGTTGTAATGGTCAGGGGCGTAAAAAAGCTAAAACCGGTTGATGAAAAGCCGGAACAGGAAGATATAGATGATATAGAAGATACAGATGATATAGGCGATATAAAAGATGCTGACGATACAGGCGATATAAAAGATGCAGAAGTTATAGAGGATTTAAAGGAGGGTGAGTAATGACAGAAGAAAAAAAGCCGCTTGTGCTTGTATGCGATGACATGGAGATAAACCGAATCATGCTAAAGTCTCTGCTTATGGCTTATGGAGTAGAAAGTGAGCTTGTGGCAGACGGAGAAGAATGCATAAAGAAATTCAGTGAAAAATCCTTCGATATGATTTTTCTTGACAATCACATGCCGGATAAGGACGGATATGAAACATTAAAGGAGTTAAAAGCAGTGTCCGGTTCGAAAAATGCAGGTATCCCGGTGGTTTGTTATACTGCATATGAGCCCACAGAGGGACAGGAAGATTATGAAGGAGCAGGCTTTGATGCGGTTTTAAATAAGCCTATAGAACCGGATGAATTATCGAAGATTTTAAAAAAATTCTTATCTGAAAGGTACGATTTACAGGATAAGAAGGAAGAAAGTGAAGAACAAAAATCTATCCGATTGAAAAAGGAAAAAGAAATTCTTCCAAAATGGATTTTTGAAGTATCGGGTATTGACATAGATGAAGGTATCAAGAATTGCGATAATGCCAACGATTATATAAACGCATTGACGATATTTGTTTCATCTATAGATGATAAAGCAAAGGAGATAAGGGATTATCTTCTTAAGGGCAATATCCGGATGTATACTTTAAGGGTTCATTCGTTAAAGAGCATAGCCGGGCTTGTTGGACTAAAAGAATTGTCGAAGCTTGCTGCACAGCTTGAAAATGCCGGCAAGACAGGTGATACGAAAATTATAGAAGAAAAAACGGATATGCTTATTGATTTATACGTATCATTTAAGCAACCGCTTTTAAGGATTTTTGATGAGGTTATAATAAGTGAAGATAATAGCAAAAAGATTCTTCCACCGATTTCAGATGAAACGCTAAATGATGCTTATATGTCTATGACAGAATTTGTTTATTGCTATGATGCAGGGAGTATTAAAATGGTTTTAGACGCGCTTGCTGATTATAAGCTTAAGGAAGACGATGAAATAAAGATAGGAAGAATTAAAAAAGCTGTTAAGAAGCTTGATTGGGAAGCGTTGAGAAATATTTTTGAAATATAGATACAGTATATGAGGATAAGCGAATATGGTAAATAGAACTATTTTATTTATAAAATCCGAAAACGGATTTATAACGCAGGCTATAACAAAAAACCTAAAGGACAGTGGATTTAATGTGATTGAGGTTACCGATTCTTTAGATGATATCAATAATCATAGAAGCTTTGCAGATATGATACTTTATTATGCGTCCGGTTCTAAAGAATTGATTTCCCAGCGGATGACATATCTTACGGATTTGTGCAATGAATATAATAAAACGATATGCATTATAGGTGATGAAAGCTGTGTAAATGAGGCGATGAATACTGAAAATAATCAAAGGATTGCAGGTGCTTACAAAAGACCGATAGATATAAGAGAATTGGTGATAGGTGTTATGAACCAGTTTGATATGCACAAAGAATATGAGAGAACAAAAAGTATATTGCTCGTGGACGATGACAGTGACTTTATCTCAATTACATCTCTTTGGCTTGAAGATGATTATAAAGTTGATGGTGTCTGTACCGGAAGAGAGGCGCTCAGATATCTTGACAGATACAAACCGGATTTGATTTTACTGGATTATGATATGCCTGATCTGGATGGTTATGAAGTGTTTGAACGAATAAAAAATAATCCGTTTATAACCAATATACCGGTTATATTTTTAACAGGTAAAAATGACAGAGAGAGCGTCATGAAAATCATAAATAAAAAACCTGATGGATATCTCCTCAAATCTATGGGAAGAACCGAACTTATGAATACCATAGACAGTTTTTTTGCTGACAGGTCATTTTCGGCTGCAAAGTAATAAAGAACTATTAACAGGTATTGCTATGTTTTATTAAAATGAATAATTTCAGGATAAACAAAATGTAAAAAATTTTGAATAAACAAAATGTAAAAATCCTTGCAATTACCGATAATTGTATATATAATAACCTTTAGTGCTTAGAAGGCGATTTTATGTCAATGAAATTTTTTATATTAAAAACTTTTCATGACGGAAAAAATGTAATATTTAGAAAAGGAAGAAAAAAAGATGGGAACAAACGAACAAAAACAAGCAGGAGGATGGCGCTCCAATAAGTGGATACGTGCAGCTATACCTGCACTCTTACTTCACTGTAGTATCGGTACTGTTTACTGCTGGTCAGTATTCAGTGAGGAAATTGCAAAGTACATAGGTCATGAGAAAAGCTCAGTTGAGTGGGCATTTTCATTTGCAATCTTTTTCCTTGGTATGTCAGCCGCATTCCTTGGAAATGTAGTAGAAAAGGATATCCACAGATCGTCACTTATAGCAACAATCTGTTTTGCGGCAGGTATGGCTTTGACAGGATATTTCATCTATTATGGTGGTGAACATCAGGGAAGCAAGCTTGCACTTATCGGAATATATGTAAGTTATGGATTTATCATGGGCATAGGCCTTGGTACAGGTTATCTGTCTCCTGTAAAGACACTTATGCTTTGGTTCCAGGATAGAAAAGGTCTTGCTACAGGACTCGCTGTTGCCGGTTTTGGTGCAGCTAAGGCTATTGCAAGCCCTATAATGCAAAAGATGCTTTACAGCGATGTTAAAAATCAGGTTCAAAGAGAAGGCGGAATTTACAGAATGTTCTGGATTCTTGCGGCTGTATATTTCGTAATGATGTTTGTTGGACATTTATTATTAAAGAAACCTGATGGATGGCATGAACCACAGGGCAAGGATGCTAAACCAAGCATTATGCAGGTTCTTAAGACTAAGCCAATAGGTAACTATATCGGAATCTGGGTTATGTTCTATATAAATATCACTTGTGGTCTTGCACTTATATCACAGGAGAAGATGATTGTTAAGTGTATAGGTCTTGCAGCTGCAGCAGGAACTATTTCATCTGTATCTGCTATATTTAATGCAGGCGGACGTCTTGGCTTTTCAGCATGGGCTGATACTATGAAAGACAGAAACACAATTTACAAGCTTATATTTATCCTTTCCATAGCATTTACCGGTCTTGTAATGCTTACTCAGGGTATCAAGAACGGCGAAGATAATACTCTCCTTGTTATCCTTGTTCTTGCTCTTATCTTTGTAGTAAATGCAGGATATGGTGGTGGTTTCTCAAATGTACCTACCCTTCTTTCAGATCACTATGGTATGGGAAGCATAAGTGCAATTCATGGTATCACTCTTTCTGCATGGGCATTTGCAGGGCTTACCGGTAATCAGATTGCAACTTATATTGTTAATCACAGTGGTGAGTGGATTGATCACGACGGTACTATGGTTAATCCGGTAGGATACCAAAACGTACTTTATTTTACGATTATTATGTACATAATCGCACTTATCCTTTGCTTCGTACTTGTTAGACCTACAGACAAAGCACTTGAAGCAAAGGCAGCAAAAAAAGCTGCAAAATAAACTTCGCTTGAACAAAATCGCTGCGCGGTGGCCTGTCAAGGCTATGGCGCAGCTGTTTTGTTTAACCGAATTTTATTTTACGTAATTCACCAGTAGATTAATGAAAAGAGATAATGCTTTTTTCTCTGCACTTTTGTCGTGGATTAGAGCTATGTAGCGGGTAGGAAGCTTTTCAATGAGGTCTATTTTGAAGACCTTATTTTCTTTGATGGCTGCTTCGGCTTCCCGTTCGTGTATACATGCGAGTCCTATGTTGCCTTTTACATAACCGAGACTTTGACCTGTACTTGTAGTTTCAATGGCGGGATTAAATTCCAGACCATGTTCGGCAAAAAAGTTACGATAGTAACTATAGGTTTCCGTATCATGCCAAAGACTTATAAGAGGATAATCCATAAGCTCTTTTATGGAAACTTTTCTGTTGGCAAGTTCTTTATAATTCATACCCGCGATTGGAACATCTTTATATGAATGAATAATTTTTTTACAAAAATTATTATATTCCGGGCTATCGCCGGAAGAGGTTGTAATGATAGACATATCTATTAGCCTGTCATGAAGATTTGTCATAAGAGCAGGGTTTGTATCATTGATTATTTTAAATTTTACGTCCGGATATTCTTTTTTAAATTCTTCTATGACCGGAAAAATCATATAACGCATGATGGTAGGGGTAAGTCCTATAGAACATCCGATAATCAACGTACCTGATTTGAGGTCAGTCGTATCGCGAATTATGTCTTCGCCGATATTAAGATGTCGACAGGCGATATCCACATGGTAGTAGAGTTCCTTTCCGGCTTCGGTTAAGGTTACACCCTTATTCGAACGATGAAATAGTTTGCAGTTAAGTTCGGCTTCAAGATTGCTAATGGAACGTGAGATATTGGGCTGACTGTTTGATAAAACTGCAGCAGCCTTATTGAAGCTTTTATATTTTGCAACATAATAAAATATTTTGTAGTATTCGTATGAAACAGCCATTTTTTTCCTCACATTCATAGATTAGTTTTGTTCTGATTATTAATAAAAATAAATATTGCCAAATGATTTCATAGTTAAAAAATCTATTTTAATAAATATATCATAATACATTTTAAAAATATAATCAATATAGTTATACTATTTTGATATAACTGCTATGCTTAATTAGATATACGTTTTTCGACAAAAAAGTAATATAATATATGAAGTGTTATGTCGGATTTATATAATGCCTGGAGGGAAAAATATGGGAAATAAAAAGGGAGGCTTTAGGCTTTCTTTGGTGCAAAAGATAGTATTTTGTATTTTATTTGTACAGTTAATCGTAATGATTGGACTTTCAATTATAATCGTAAATACTGTAACCGGAGACAAAAAGAAAAATATAACAGATAATCTTGAAACAGTTGTTGAAGAAAGGTGCGAGATTATAAAGAATTACGTAAAAGATACGGAAAAAACCCTGACTGCTTATAGCAGAGCCGGGGAAATCCGTGATTTACTTAAAAATCCTACTGATGAAGAAATTTTTGCCAGTGCGCAGAAGTATACAGAGACATTTTCGGCGGATGTGGAAAATCTTGAGGGTTTATATGCCAGCGAGTGGAACTCACATGTTTTAACTCATACCAATGCAAAGGTTGTTGGTATAACTACGCGTGAGGGTGATCCGCTTAAAGCACTTCAGGATACGTTACTTGCTCATGGAGACAGTGTTTACAATACAGGTATCATTATCTCGCCTGCGAGTGGAATGCAGGTAGTATCATTATACAAGGCCGTATATGATGAAAGTGGCGAACCGATAGGTCTTGTCGGAGGCGGTGTATTTACAACAGGCCTCATAACTATGCTTGATAATCTGAGTCTTAAGGGTATGGAAGACGCAGAATATTGTATGGTAAATGTTGTCAAGGGTGAGTACATATTTAATGCCGATGAGGAGTTAGTTGCAGCACCTGTCGAGGAAAGTTTTATAAATGACTTATGTGCTAAATTTGCAGATAAGGATGCGGATGAAAGCGGATATGTAGAATATGAAAAAGGAAATGAAAAATATATTGCAGGTTATTATTATATGGCTGATTATGGTTGGCTTTTTCTGCTTTCTGATAAAAAAAGTGAGGTTTTCGCATCCACTGCAAAGATAAAAAATACTCTGATTATTGTAAGTTTATGTGCTGTAGCCATCCTGTGCATAATATCATATGTGCTTATAAAGAGAATGCTTAAGCCTATGAAAGCCATAGATAAGAGTCTTATTGAATTAAAGAATCTCGATATATCAGACAAGCAGAATATGAATAACTACTCAGGAAGAAATGATGAGATAGGAAATATTTCGTCGGCAACCATCAGTCTTACATCTTCTCTTAGAGATATTACCGGTACACTTCAGGAGTGTTGTGGAATACTTGATGACAAGGCGGAGGAATTGCATAATACATCTGCAAAACTTGTAGGAAATGTAACAGATGATATGGCAACAGCCGAAGAGCTTTCTGCTCAGCTTGAAAATACCAATGAAATGATGAGAGGTGTCAATGATGAGATTGCCAACATCGATGGTGTGGTATATGGAATCGTCAACAATATTGAATCCTCGGTTGATACAAGTGAAAATGTACTTTCGAGTGCGGAAACGATGAGAAGTCAGGCTTCGGATGCATATGAAAGCGGACAGAATAAGCTTGTCAGAACAAAAGAGTCTGTAGATGAAGCTATAGAAAGACTTGGAAGTCTTGCTAAGATAAATGATCTTGCTTCGGAAATTCTCGATATATCGGGTCAGACAAATTTGCTTTCACTCAATGCTTCTATAGAGGCTGCAAGAGCCGGCGAGGCAGGTCGGGGATTTGCGGTTGTAGCTGATGAGATAGGTAATCTTGCATATAACTCAACAAGTACTGCAGCTGCTATTCAGACTTTATGTACTGAAGCAAATGAAAGTATAAGCGTGGTTAATAAATGCTTTACTGATATACTTGATTTCATTGCAACAGATATGGTCGAACGGTTTAAGAAATTTGCTGACCAGTCTGAGGATTATAAAGAAAATGTTTCTAATATAAGAAGCAGCCTGTCTGAAATCAGAAATAATGTTGAAAGACTTGAGGACTCTGTTAAAGATATATCAGAGAGAGTAAAGAATGTAACTATTATTACTGACGATAATCTTGAGGCTATCAATACTATTGTTGATAAAAATGAGGACACTTCCGGCATAGCTGGAGATATACGTGTTCAGTCAGAAGAAAATAAGGAACTGGCTATGAGACTTGACAAAATACTTAAGCAGTTTGCAAGGTAGAAATATATGTTAAAAATTGTGATAAAAAGTTAAAAACTCTTTAACAAATAAAGAGAAATATATAGATTTCATGCTCTCACGGGGAGAAATGGGGAGCATGGAATCAGGGGGCTTATCCCGGAAGGCGCTCTGCATATGCAGACGTTTGATCAGTCTTCGGTGTAGGGAGAGACACTGTGGACAGGTTAATAGTACTTCAGGGATAAGCTCCTTTTTTATATTTAAAAATAAGGAATAGTGATTGGAAAGATAGGTGTTTATAAAAAGGCGGATTGTTTTGAACTTCCAAAGGAGGAAAATCCTGCTATGGAGTATGATGAGCTTTCCGTATCTCCGGACAGAATTTTTCAAATAAGAAAGACAGTTCTCGAAACCAACTTACCGGAGTTTAGGGTTTGAGAAGAATTTGCCTTGACAAGGTGAATTTAGTGGGGTAAAATGTCAATTTGAAAATGGTTTTTAATTTCATTTTGAATTTGGTAATGATTTGGAGGATGTATCATGAGTGAGCTTATATGTAAGGATTTAACACTCGGATATGAAAACAACGCTTTAGTTGAAGGATTGAATTTTCATGTAAATAAGGGCGATTATCTCTGTATTGTCGGTGAAAATGGTACAGGTAAGTCTACGCTTATGAGGACGATATTGCATCTTCAAAAGCCTATGGCCGGTACGATAGAGTATAAAGATGGATTGAAAAGTACAGAGATAGGATATCTGCCACAGCAGACGCTTGTGCAAAGGGACTTTCCGGCGTCAGTAAGAGAAGTTGTGCTTTCGGGATGTCAGGCAAAGATGGGATTTAGGCCATTTTATACAAAGGAAGAAAAAGAACTTGCCAAAAAAAATATGGAAAGAATGGGCATAGAAAAACTTGCAAAAAGGTGCTATCGAGAACTATCCGGAGGACAGCAGCAAAGAGTACTTTTGGCACGTGCACTTTGCGCTACAGAAAAAATGCTTCTTTTAGATGAGCCTGTGTCGGGACTCGATCCTAAGGTAACTGCTGATATGTATAAGATGATAAAGCAGTTAAATGATGATGGAATATCGATAATAATGATATCACATGATATATATAGTGCAGTAAAATACGCAAGCCATATACTTCATATCGGAAGCGATACATTTTTTGGTACGGTAAAAGAGTACAAAAAGACAAAGCTTGGCAGACTCTATCTTGATGAGGAAGGAGGCAGGGAAAATGCTTGATACACTTGCTTATTATATAAAGTTTCCTTTTGTTCAGTATGCTATAATAGTTGGAGTACTTATCGCACTTTGCTCATCATTGCTTGGGGTAACACTTGTGCTTAAGAGATTTTCGTTTATAGGTGACGGTCTGTCACATGTGGCATTTGGTGCGATGGCTATAGCGTCTATCGTAAATGTTTCTGTTGGCGATAAAGGTGCGGCCTCAGGTCAAAATGATATGCTTATTGTTCTTCCCATAACTGTCATATCTGCTGTATTGTTGTTGTGGACAGGGCAGAATACAAAGATAAAGGGTGATGCCGCGATTGCCATGATATCTGTCGGGGCACTTGCAATAGGATACCTATTGATGAATATATTTTCTACATCAACCAATCTGTCCGGAGATGTGTGCAGTACACTTTTTGGTTCAACTTCTATACTTACATTGAAGTCATCAGAGGTATGGCTTTGTATAATATTATCTATAGTGGTTGTGGTTGCATTCGTTTATTTTTATAATAAAATATTTGCAGTAACATTTGATGAAAACTTTGCAAAGGCTGTGGGTACTAAGGCTAATGCATATAACCTGATAATTGCGGTTATAATTGCAGTTATTATAGTTCTTGCGATGAATCTGGTTGGTTCACTTTTGGTAACGGCACTTATAATATTTCCGGCACTGTCTGCTATGAGAATATTTAAGAGCTTTTTGTCTGTAACGGTATGTGCAGCGGTATTTTCGGTTGTATGTGCACTTTTGGGTATACTGCTTTCGATAATATATGGTACGCCGGTTGGTTCAACAATTGTTGCTGTAGATATGGCAGGTTTCTTTATATTTACCATAGTTGGAAAGATAGGAGGAAGAGCATAGATGAAAAGAAAAATAGCTTTATTGATTAGTTTTACATTGATTGTGATGTCGCTTTCTGCCTGTGGTAAGGCTGCTGATTCGGGAAAACGCGGCGGAACTGCAAAAGGTGTTGCAGATGTGCTTGAGGAAGGCGCTGCAAGTGAGGAGGAAAAGACTACAACTGAGACCAAAACAACTGAAACTGTTACTGAAGAAACTTCTAAGAAAGATGATAGTGATAAAAAAACAGAAGCTTCTACAACTGAAGGCAAGAATGAAACAGCTGCGGAGACGACTGAAAAAGCAGAAGATAATTCTGTAACTGAAAACGCAGATAATGGTAATCAGCCTAAAGAGGCAACGGTGATTCCGCCTGAGATAGATGTTGATCTTACCAAGCTTTCAAGCACTATGGTTTACTCGGAGGTATATAATATGATGGTTGAACCGGATAGTTATCTGGGCAAGACTGTTAAGATGTCGGGGCCTTTTGCGGTTTATACAGACGAGGAGTCCGGGAAAAATTATTTTGCATGTATAATACAGGATGCTACGGCATGTTGCTCGCAAGGCATAGAGTTTACTTTGAGCGGTGACTATAGTTATCCGGAAGATTATCCTGCTGTAAATGATATAATTACGGTAACGGGTACATTTTCGACCTATGAAGAGGATGGATATGCTTATTTGACTTTACTTGATGCCAGGATGGAATAGATATAATATAATACATATGTGACGATGAGAAACTACATGATAATCAGACTTGATATAAGCGGTTAATTGATATATTATATAATTAATATATCTAAAGTTGGAGAGCGTTTATGTCAGAGAAAAAAAATTCTTTATTAATAATAAAAAATACAGTGGCAATTTTTTTTGCTGCTGTATTTTTTGCTTTTTTAACATCTGAATTTGAACTAAAAGCAGCAGGAAGAACCAAAATAACATCGATGGATGAATTTTATGTAGCTATATCCAATCAGATACATAATCATGAGGTAGATGTGACATATGACGTATCAGATTATAATCTTGTCAAAAAAATAATGGATATATCCATGGAGGATTATCAGTTCCATTATGATGAAAAGCATCCACTCATAAGTGGTTGTTACCTATCGTATTATATAGACTATATGAGCCTTTATTATAGCCATGGAACGCTTAGAATTGTTATACAGTTTAAGTATTCAAAGGCGGATATGGATGAACATTTTTCCATGATGAAGGAACTTGCCTTAAAGCTTAAGAAGGATACAGCTTTTGATACAATTTTAAATGTACATGATTATCTTATAGAAAATTTTGAATATGACAAAAAAACTATCTACGTAAATCATACGGATATAGACGGCTTTAAGGATAATCAGATGGTTTGTAGTGGTTATAGTCTGGCAGCTTATTACCTTTTAAATGAAGCCGGTATCCCGACGATGGTCATAACCGGATATGGTGGAAATGGTGCTCCAAACGAGTCTAATCATATGTGGAATATGGTTTTTCTGGATGATAATTGGTATAACCTTGATATAACATGGGATGATATAAACGGAAAGAAGCCGGCATATAACTATTTTCTAAAAAGTGATAAGGATTTTACTGAGCACGTAAGACTTGGAAGATACGATATAGATTATTTTAAGTATGCGGTTGCTGAAAAATCATATAAGCTGCCAATGAAGCTTAAGTATGGAGATTTTAAAATATATATACTGGTGGTGGCTGTGTTAATTGCTGCCATAATACTTTTCCCGCGTCTTTTTAAAAAGCGCAACATTGAGGTAAAGGCTGCTATTTTGGATGATACATATAGGGAATTGGATGCAACTTTAGACTACGACAATAATACGGAAAATAATACGGCATATATCAGGGAAAACAGTCCGGATGATGATAACTTAAAGTATAATTTTAGTTGGCAATAAGAGAAAAAATAAAAGAAGAGGCACGAGGCCTCTTCCATATCTCATAAATAAATCTTATTATTAAGTT
>CADCDW010000016.1 GCA_902800325.1 uncultured Lachnospiraceae bacterium | reverse complement strand
TTCATAGTTAATTTCTGATTTTTTTTCATAACAAAATAACAATGTTCAGTTTCATAAACATCAGAAGCAAAATCAAGTATAGCCGTCAGATATATTATGCTACATAAAGGACAGCTATTATTTATTTTTTGGCCTAAATCAATCCCGTTAAAATTATATCCTTTATAATCGATATCTAAAACTGCGATATCATATTCAAAATTGCCGTTTTGTATTTCCGAGTCTAATTCATCAGGTGTTTTATAACAGATATTATAATCATCTTGTATATTTTTCAAATAATCATTTATTATATTTAACGAAAAATCTGCATCTTCTTTTAAATCATCACACACTACAAGTTTCATGTCCTTTTTCCTCGTCATAAAAATTCAGTACTAAAAAAAAATCTATATTCTATATATTAAATATGTCACTATTTTTTGTCAAAGCATTATATCGGATATTGTCTAAACGACATCTAATCTGTCATAAATGAAGTATAATATTATAAATATAATGCAACATATTACATGTAATTTTAGAGTTTATAACTCTATTTGTCAATATAACTATTAAAAAAATATTAATTTATATTATGAACCTTGGAGTTATCCATATTTATATAAAGTAAAGGTATTTAATGAATGAATTATAATGAACGTATACGCGAACTACGCGAAGACAATGATTACACTCAACAAAATATTGCAGATATCTTGCATATAGGACAACGCACTTACTCAGACTACGAAAGCGGGAAAACCAGAATACCCATTGATAGTCTTATTATTCTTGCAAAATTTTATAATGTTTCTATGGACTATATCTCCGGTATTTCAAACCAAAAAAATAATTATCCGGATTAATAATCAGGTAAGGACGATGAAATCATCCCTTACTCGCTGCTTCGCCGCATGTCACACAGTAACAAATTTCATTATGCGGTGTGTGCATAAAAAAGATTGAGTATGAACAAAAATCATACTCAATCTTTTTTATTTCTTATTTCATACCATACCATCCGACACCTTCTGCATTCCAGCCTATACTTGCAAGATAATCATTTTCAGCCTTGTTAGTTGTATAATTATGACTTCCGGCTACAGCATTTGGATTGTACTGTCTGTAAAGCGGTACACCTTCTGCATCATCTGAATACCAGCCGATACCTTCATCATTCCAGCCTACACTGATAAGCATATCACGTTCACCTTTATCCATTGTATAATGATGGTCTCCGGCATTTGGATTATATAATCTGTAAACAGGTGTATTGGATGAAGCAGGCGCTTTCCAACCTAAGCCTTCGTAATTCCAACCTACACTTACAAGATGATCTTTTTCAGCAGCGTTTGCTGTATAGAAATGCTCTCCGCTGTTTGGATTGTAAAGGCGGTACATATCTACTGATTCATCACCCTCCCAGTATGTATACTTATTTATTGAATATCTTTGAATTTCCCCTTTTGAATTATATTCCGCCTCCTTAACAACATTATCATTTTCATCATGTTCAAAAAGATAATAATTTAATAGTGTATCATCATCATTAAAAAATAATCTCTTTATCAGTAAACCTTTTTTATCATATATACGCATTTCATAAGAATCTAATTTATCATCATAATAATATGAAGCTTTAACAAGCTCATCATTCGAATTATACTCATATACATCTCTCCAAACAAGATTATTATCGGAATCATATCCCTCTTCTATATGAGTATTCTCTGTATTTTCATACCGATATGTATTTATTAACATACCATTTTCATAATATTTACTTTTTATCAATTCATTTTGACTATCATATTCAAACTCTTCATTGTATGAAACGTATCCATCGCTTTCACAACATTTATGATTTATCAAATTCTCATTTGTATCATATTCATATGTGTCGTAGTTCAATATGTTTCCTAAATTGTCATACGTTGTTTCTTTTACAACATTATCATTTTTATCATATTCTGATACAGTATAATATTTTACAGAACCATTTGAATCGTATGTAGTGTTTTTTATTTCAAACTGTTTATTGTTATACTCATATACTATATATTCAGAAATATCTCCATTTGAATCATAAGACGTAGATTTGATTATATCTCCATTAGCATTATATTCATAAAACTCATGATTAAACAGCGAACCATCAGCTTCGTAAAATTTATAATCCTTCGTTTTAATCTTCTTAACCTCAGCACCAAGCAATGAATTATCTTTTATACTAAATTCATCAAAGTCTCGTCCGTTTGAACCAAGTAGTCTATGTTCATTAATACGTTCCAGAATTTCATCATCAATTGCATCACCTGTTTCTTCAGTAACTTCTTCCGAATAAGCTTCATCCTCAGGAATTTCTGTTATTATCTCTTCAGTAACATCAGAAATAACTTCTTCCCCAGTATCTTCTTCAACAATTCCGGCATCTTCTTCAACAGTCTCTAAAGTTGTTAACTCCTCTGCAACAACAGCTTCCTGTGCGCTTACATTTATACCTGCATAGCTTAAACCGGATACAAGCATAGCACCGCATATAGTATACGCAAGTAATCTTTTTAATCTCATATTTAACCCCTCCTAAATATACTGATTTAGATATGTAAATAATATACATATAGATTATATTATCCTATACCGTATATCAACTACAACAATAGAAAATTTATCTTATTTCACACCATACCAGCCGACACCTTCTGCATTCCAGCCTATACTTGCAAGATGATCATTTTCAGCCTTGTTGATTGTATAATTATGACTGCCTGCTACAGCATTTGGATTATACTGTCTGTAAAGCGGTACACCCTTGGCGTCATCCGAATACCAGCCGATTCCTTCATCATTCCAGCCAACACTTACAAGATGATCTCGTTCACCCTCACTCATTGTGTAATGATGATCTCCGGCGTTTGGATTATACAACCTATATACCGGTGTATTGGATGAAGCCGGCGCTTTCCAGCCTATACCTTCATAATTCCAGCCTACACTTACAAGATGATTTTTTTCAGCTGTACTTGCTGTATAGAAATGTTCGCCGCTGTTTGGATTGTAAAGTCGATACATATTTACAGTTCCGTCCGAATTGATACTTTGACTATTATCTGCCGCAACAGCTTCAAAACTTATATTATTATCCCTTGCATACTTGGCTGCATATGAATTTTCTTCTGCATAAATTGTTGCACGAGTAACATGAGCATCATTTCCTATCCAATAGTATCCTGTCCAAAGTATATCTTCACCGATTGATGTAACACTGTTAGGTATAGTTATCTTTTTAAGCTTTCCGCATGAGTAAAATGCCTGTTTACCAATACTCTTTACTCCATTTTCAATATTAACTTCCGTAACATTACCAAATCCCGCAAAACGCTTTTCTGGTATACTGGTTATACCACTTTTAATAACAATCTTTGTAACATTTTCGCGGATTGGTTTCCAATCATTATCACTACTGCTATATGAAATATATCTTGCTGTAGAAGAAACTGGATATCTGTAATGTACAGATGTATCGTCGCCTATATCGCCGTAACCACTGATAGTAAGGACTCCGTTACTTACTTCCCATGTTGCATTTTCACCTGCAACTCTGTATGTTTTCTTGGTAAATGCACCATTTGAAGTATCTATGGTATAAAAATTAACCATATTGGAACTTGAAGCACAGTAAACTATCTTTGAACCATTTAAAATAGGATGACAGTCCGATATAGGGGCTGCTGCAGTATATTCTTTTCCTAACTTATTGCCTGCACCATCTATAAATACATAGTGCAAAACATTACCGGACAATGTATCATCTGTACCTGCTGAAGTATTTGTACCGGTTTCTTCCCATGCTACCATAAACTTATTGTCATTAATTTTTGTTATATTGACACCTAAGAAACTTTTTCCTTCATCACCATAATTAGTAAGCCATTTTACTGTAGTAGCATCATGTGTAAAATTATTTTTAGGTGTTACGGTAAGATATATATTATGTGATAATTTTGGTGGATTTTCAGCCGAAAGCTCATCATATCTTGATTGGTCTATGGAAGTACCCACTCCCAAAATATTGTTTCCTGAAACAGCCATATCATCCACACTGGCATAACATGCAATCGCCCATGCCGATGTACGGCTTCCGCCATAATCCAATATCGAAATACTACTGCTTGATAGTTTGGTAGAGTCTATAATTTTTGAAAGTTTTGTATATCTTGAACCCTCACTTTGCTCAAGCACATAAAGATTAGCCCCGTCTGCTTTTATATATTGAGCAAATGAATGCCATAAATCACTTTTAATTATACTTCCTGTCATAGAAGAAGTATTTATCCTGAACATAAGAAAACCCTGATGACCCTGACCGACACTTGGGTCAACATATCCTCTGTGACCTGTAACAAGATAAAGATTACTTCCTATTTCAGTCATTTCAACATTGCCATAGTGGAAAATATATCCAACCTCTCCACCAAAAAGAGATGTGTTTCCTGTGATTTTTGCAGCACCGATTCTATTCCAGTTTTTATCAAATTTAATTACTCTTAATACTTCCGCATCATCATTTTCATCGGGATTATGCTGTCCTTCAGCTATATAGTATGCATTATTTCCTGCATAAAAACCTCCCCATACAGGAAGTTCCATATTGAGCCATTTTTTGTTTAACAAATTAAAGTTATTGTCATAATATTCAATTCCGATTTTTTCACCATTATAAAGAACTCTCATATAACCATCAGATGTTGATACTATGTATGACTTTTTAATGAGACTTACGGTAAGATTATTTACGGCAGTCGGCAGTTTCATGGAATTACCGGCTCCTAAAAGATTTTCATCATCATATACTTCTTCTATCGGATAATCATCAGTCGATGCTCCCACCAAATAATCTTCTTCAATTTCATCTGTTGATAATTCATCCTCCGACAAATCCTGCATAGCATCTCCTGATGTTGCAGTTTCTGTTTCCTCATCAACTTCCACCTCGGATTCTTCATAACTATCGGGAAGAATTTCATTGATATTGATGTCACTGTTTTCTTCAGTAATTACCTCTTCTTCAGAAGATTTCATTTCGTCAGCCAATACTTTTAAATCACATAAGCCAAACATAGAAATTATAAGTGCAAAACTAAGTATGAAAACAAGCACTTTTTTTAATTTCATATTTCTTACCTCCTCCAATATTTAAAAATATTTATTTTACACCATACCAGCCGACACCTTCTGCATTCCAGCCTATACTTGCAAGATGATCATTTTCCGCCTTATTGGTTGTATAATTATGACTACCTGCTACAGCGTTTGGATTATACTGTCTGTAAAGCGGTACACCCTTGGCGTCATCCGAATACCAGCCGATTCCTTCATCATTCCAGCCAACACTTATAAGATGATCACGCTCTGACTTATTCATAGTATAATGATGGTCTCCGGCATTTGGATTATATAATCTGTAAACAGGTGTATTGGATGAAGCCGGCGCTTTCCAGCCTATACCTTCATATTTCCAGCCTACACTTACAAGATGATTTTTTTCTGCTGTACTTGCTGTATAGAAATGTTCACCGCTGTTTGGGTTATACAGACGATGCATTTCGATATAATCTTTTACATTTACATTAAATGACATTGAAATAGGACCATCTGTAAAAGTTATCGTTGTATTTCCTTTGGAAACGCCTGTAACATTACCGTTATTATCAACTGTAGCAATTTTTTTATCGTTTGATGTATATGTACCGGTTGCTCTTATAATATCATTTCTTCCAACCCAGCCATTATTTGCAGTCAAAACCGGATTGATTGTTTTTATAGTTCCTAAACCGAGTGTTAATGAGCCGTCACTGTCGACACCATCGTAGTTTAAATCAAAATATTCCAAGTTATCCTTACTAACCTTTATAGATACTGTTTTTTTACCGGAAGTGCATTTTTGATTTTCTGTACCCTGCTGATAATAAGCTGTCTCTCCTACGGTAACTCCACATGAAGCTATACCTATGTAATTAGAAAATATTAATTCTTCATAATGTCCGGTTACTTTTCCGGTCTTTTTAACAAAATCCTCTTTCTCACTATACCAAAGTTCTATTGAATAAAGCTCATCAGACGGACTTGCTATAATTTCACCACGGCTTCCGGCTCCGCTTGCAGCTCTACAGGTAAAACAGCTTGTTCCGTCAGGTCTTATATGTCCCCACAAAACAGTTGATTCAGCAGCCCTTTGAAATGCAATTTCTTCAAGATCCGAAGACCACTTTATAGGTGTATATTTATCTATCAAACCTTCTTTATAGGCTTCCATTCTAATTTCATTTATCCTTTTAAGAATAGCATCCTTAGAAGTAACACTGACATTGGTTGTATATGTAATCGTCGCATAATTACTGCTATCTGTGTTTGAATTTGAATCGCCCAAGAGTTCTTCATCGGCTATAGCGATATCCATTTCATAATCACCATGATAATCTTCATCTGATATCTCGTCAGCTTCTGTAATTTCAGAAGTTTCTGTTTGTTCAACAGCCTCTGTTTTTTCGGCAGTTTCAGCCTGTTCGGCAGCTTCTGTTTGTTCGACAGCTTCTGTTTGTTTAACCGTTCCCGCCTGTTCAACAGAATCTGTTTGTTCAAAAGCTTCTGTTTTTTCGGCAGTTTCAGCCTGTTCGACAACTTCTGTTTTTTCGACAGTTTCGGTTATTTCAACCTCTTCGGTATTACCTGAATCTTCTGTCTGTCCACCTTCTTCAGTTTGCACAACCTCCTGTGCCATAGCTTTAAAATTCATAAATCCTGAACCTGAAAAAAGCATAGCACCACAAATTGTTACAGCAATTAATTTTTTTAATCTCATAGTAAATCCTCCTCTATAAAACAATAAACAAATTTATATGTTTATAAAATATTTCGTATTTTTCATCTTTCGGTTACAGCGTCTCAATCTCCTGCATCCATATAGTAGCACTCGCATCAGACGGCATACGCCAGTCACCTCTCGGTGAAAGTGCTACCGAACCGACCTTTACACCATCCGGCATACAACTTCTCTTAAACTGCTGTGAGAAAAATCTCCTGTAAAACATCTTCATCCATTTAAGGATAGTCATAGGTTCATATGTTTCATAAAATGCTTTCTTCGCAAGGAAATATATCTTTGAAGGTGAATAACCGAATCTCATCATATAATAAAGGAAAAAGTCATGTAACTCATATGGTCCGACTGATTCCTCTGTTTTTTGAGCTATATTGCCGTTTTCATCAGGTGGCAAAAGTTCCGGACTTATAGGTGTATCTATTATATCCTTAAGTACATCTGAACTTTCAGGAAATATTCCTTCTTTAATTACACTGTTTATAAGCCATTTTACTAAAGTCTTTGGTATACTTGCATTTACACCGTACATACTCATCTGATCTCCGTTATAGGTACACCAGCCAAGCGCAAGTTCTGATAAATCACCTGTTCCCACAACTATTGCGCCTGTTTTATTGGCATAATCCATAAGAACCTGCGTACGTTCTCTTGCCTGTACATTTTCATAGGTAATATCTTTAATATCCGTATCATGACCTATATCCTTATAGTGAACCGTACATGCTTCTTTAATTGGTATCTCCTTGACTGTTATACCAAGTGTTTCCATAAGAACAACCGCATTATTATATGTTCTGTCCGTCGTTCCGAAAGCAGGCATAGTTATTCCTGTAAGATCTGTCATAGGTTTGCCAAGTTTCTTTAAAGCCTGTGCACACACCAAAAGTGTAAGTGTCGAATCCATACCGCCCGAAACGCCTACAACCATCTTGGTTCCGGTAACACTTAATCTTTTGATAAGACCACCTACCTGCATGGCAAAGATTGACATACATCTTTCAAGACGTTTTCTTTCACCGCTTGGAATAAACGGATGTGCGTCAACCACATAGTCCCTCGCATCTGACCCAAACGTATCCCCAAATGCTTTAAAATTAATCGTCCTTATATTTTTATCATTTCCATATACCCTGTAAGTATCCTTATATGTCTTTGATTTAAGTCTGTCGGCCCTTATACGGCCAAGATCAATATCGCTTATAAGAAGATAATTATTATCGGCTATATCATAGTTCTCTTTAAGAATCTTACCGTATTCGGCAATCATGCTGTTACCCGAAAAAACAAGATCTGTACTGGATTCACCGCTTCCTGCTGAAACATATAGATAATCACAGAGCAATGCAGATGATTTACTGGTTATAAGGTTTCTTCTGTATTCGCGTTTGCCTATCAGATCATTGCTTGCTGAGATATTGACTATAAGTTCCGCTCCTGCCATCGCCAGCCACGATGATGGTGTAACCGGTGCCCACATATCTTCGCAGATTTCTATGCCAAATTTAAAATCATTATTAACAGCGTAAACCAAATCATTGCCCACAGGAATCTTATAATCATTCTTTGCATCTTCTGCGTCGGCAACAACTGAAAGAAGAACTTCATTTACATCCAGATCAAGTGCCGATGAAAACCACCTTTTTTCATAAAATTCATTATAATTAGGCAAAAATGTTTTAACACTTATCCCCTTCAAACTACCCTTATAAAGCACATATGCCGCATTGTACAACTGATGATTGATCGAAAGCGGCGCACCAAATATGATAACCATGTCCACAATCGAAGATACGGCTATAAGATCTTTTACAGCAGTTTTACACTTTTCCTGAAGGCTTTTTTGGAAAAATAAATCGCCACAGGTATAGCCTGTAAGCGCCATCTCCGGAAATGCAATCAGATTGACACCTTCTTTTGCCGCTTCATCAATTTTTTCAATAATCTTATTTTTGTTATAAACCACATCGGCCACCTTTAAGTCCGGTACGGCAGCAGCCGTTTTGTAAAAATCATACATAATCAATTCCGCCTTTCTTCAAGATCCTTCATCAAAGTCCTTAAGTAATGTACCACAACTCCGGCTTCTGAAGGTATAAAGTATTTTTTATCAAGTTCGTTATATTTAAAGTTTTTGGCATGTCCTTCTTTTACTCTGTCCAAATAACCTTTAAGTTCTGAAAATCTCATATAATAAAACTCATTTTTTAACGAAAACATAATAACCAGAAAGCTTATACCTTGTTGATTTTCAAATTCATCCATAAATTTAATCTGGTGTTCATGTATATTATTTAATGAAAAAGTATCCGAAGCACATTCCTTGGCATCAAAGCATATCGGAACACCCTGAACCACGCCTATATAATCAACAGTTGAATCTTTTTCAAAATAAGCAAGGCTTATATTGCCATTTTCCTTGTCAATTTTTACAGGCGTAATAGGTGTTGGGATTTTTTGAACAAGTCCAAGTTTCTTATCCCTATATATCTCGTTTGAATAATTAATAAGCTCTTCTAATGTTGAACCTCTTAATCCTCGTGTATTCCATGTTGCCATTCAAGTCCCTCTTTCTCACATATCTTCTGAAAAATCTCAGGTAAATCAGAATGAACTTTGATTTTCTTTTCTTTCCAGAAAGCATCTCCCGCATGTAGCAGATGATTTTTTAGTTTATAATTATTTTTCATATATGAGTTGACATATCTGTCACCATATTTTACATCACCTATCACAGGAAATCCAAGACTTTTTAAATGAGCTCTTATCTGATGTGTTTTGCCGGTTATAAGCTTAATCCTTAAAAGTGTATATTCTTTTCCGACAGATAAAGGCTCAAAAAACGTTTCTATACGTGTATATTCACTGTCTGAATCTCGCATGTTTTTATCTTTATATGAATTGTTTTTAGTCAGATGTTGATACTCTTCTTTAGATATAACCTCTGATTTTAGTTTTGTTTCGTCCCTTTTTATATATCCGTCAACGGTAAGCTTTTTTTCAAATCTGCCCTTAACAATTGTATAATAATACTTATCAATCATTCTTTCTTTAAACGCTTTAGAAAGTTCCTTACTTCCCTTAAGAGAAATCCCTGCCCATATAATGCCTGAAGTATTTCTGTCAAGTCTGTTGCAGACTGACGGCTTAAATGTTCTAAAATCCTCTTTGGAAAGTATTCTGTTATCAAGCACATATTCAATTACCGCTTCATTAACCGAATAATCATTCTTATCGGCCTTCTGAGATAAAATACCGGACGGTTTATCGATAGCCATAACGTCATCATCTTTATATAATATATCATCATCTATTTTATATACAATACCTGAAATTTCATTCTTAATCTCATCAGAGTTGTTTTTTATCTTTTCAGGGTTAGCCGATGCGGCTTCGCTTTTAAATTTATCTATAGTTTCATCACTCAAAAAAATCTTTACCGAGTCATTGTATGTAACTATTTCACTTCCATCAGCTTTTTTATCATTTAGCTTTATATTCTTTTTTCTTAGCATCTTATATATAAATGACGATGGCGCAAGATTTAAATATTTCATAAGAAACTTATTTAATCTCTGACCTTCTTCATTTTTTCCGATTCTTACTTCTCTCATGATTAATCTCTTTTTCTAAACGCAGGTTACCAAAATTCTTTCTACTATATGTTTATCTATCTTTACAATTTTATCATTGGCCGCCGAAACCGAATTAACCTTTTTAATATATTCATCCAAATCTGAAAAAACCTTTATCGTATAGTCAAATTTTGTTCCGTTTATACATTCCTTAATCCATGTTTCATAAGACTTTTTATTGTCCGAAAACCTTTTATCGTCTGTAAATGCATATATACGACTGTTACAGATATACATAGACTGATAAAATTTCATGCCCTCTGTACGGGTTATAACTACATCATAAAGCATATTTCCGGTCGCTTCTTTTGTTTCACCGGAAAGCTTTTCATATCTTTCTTTTGATAAAGGCTTAAATGTTGAGCACATTATGTAACCGATTAAAAATTTAGAAAACGGTAATACAAGCAAAATAGCAAATATAACCATAATCCTTTGCGTTGAACCAAACATAAAAAGCATTGTTATAACTATAAACGATATCATAGCTGCAAAAATAAGCGATATGATTAATCTGCTTTTTTTATACGAATCCATATATCCATATTCGCCTTTTTTATATTTATTAAACATTTTATCTCCTATTTTATAAACTTTACAATAAAGCTGTGTGGTATAAGCTTTGTCAAAAGCCTGAAACCTTTCATGGTTAAACCATATACAGAAACCGTCTTTTTATGATATGCATCCTTTAGGGCAAGCGAAACCACTGCTTTTGGCTTAGCTCTTAAAAGCCTTTTATAGAGCTTAACACTGTTATAAATCTCCGCTATATCAAAAAACTCTGTATCAACCGGTCCAGGACACACAGCAGTAACCGTAATATGTCTTTTTTTAAGTTCCTCATTTAAAGCCATCGAAAGTGAAAGCACATATGACTTGCTTGCAGCATATACGGCAAAAGAAGGCTGTGGCAAAAACGCAGCAGACGAAGCCAAATTTATAATATTTGCTTTTTTCTTAGCCATATAAGGAAGCGACAGATCAATCATGCGTGTAAGTGCCGAACAGTTTAATTCGACCATGCCAACATTATCCTTTTCTTTTAATTCAGCAAATTTACCTATTATTCCGTATCCGGCAGCATTTACAAGCATTCTGATTGAAGGATTATACTTTTTTAGTGCATTTTTATATTTTAAAAGCTTTCTCTTATCTGTTAAATCACAGCATATACATCTTATTTTTACAGATTTAATCTCTTCAGCCAGCTCAATTAATCGTTCTTTTCTTCTTGCTAAAACCCATATTTCATCAAGCGTTCTGTATCTTTTTGCAATCTGTTTTACAAACTCCTTACCTATACCGGACGAAGCGCCGGTTACAACTGCTATCTTCATGACATAAGCCTCCATCCCGAAAGATATTTATTTTTTAATGTTCCATTGTTTAGTTTTCCCCAGCCAAGCGGATACGAATCAACACATACGAGAGCCCAGCCATTTTTCCCTTCAGCCTCTATAGTTTCTCCCTTAAGATATTTTATAACCCGCTCATCATTAGATTGGATATCTATTACATTGTCAAACTCATCAGCTTTTAAATTCATGGCAAGCGACTGACTCGGCTCAAATCTGTTTTTCTTTATATCCCCCATATAAAGCCCGTTTCTAAGTGTCCTAAGTCCCTTTACATCAGGCAGACTTTCTTTTATATAATAAAGCTTGTCATTATTTATTTCAAACCGATCATCCCTAAATTTTCTTTTGATTTTATTAAGAAAAACTTTAACCGAATCATCAAGTCTAACCTTCTTTAACCCGTAACTGCCACAATGAGAATAATATTCGCCCTCATTATTTTTCTTTATAAGCGCAACAAAATGCCCCTCACCTTCGATTTTATGCGGCCAAAGTCTTGCACACTTTTTGAGTTCCCTGTTCAAAGTATCTCCCCACTCCGGATGTCCATTATCAAACGCTTCATACTTTTCAAAATCCAAAAGTTCAAATCTATCATCCAAAGAAAGCAGATATTCTATCGATTTTTCGTTTTCAAGAGGTGAAAACGTACAGGTTGAATAAAGCATTATACCACCGGGTTTTAGCATGACAGATACATCATCAAGTATATTCCTTTGCATATCAGCAAAAAGCTTATTGCCGTTATTTTCCCATGCTGTAATCATGGAATTTGATTTTCTGAACATACCTTCACCTGAGCAGGGTGCATCCACAAGTATTTTATCAAAATAACCTTCAAATCTCTCAGCAAGCCGATGTGTATTTTCGCTCGTAATAATATAATTATCTATACCGAAAACCTCAAGATTTTTTAAAAGGGCCTTGGCTCTTGAAGCACTTATATCATTTGAAATCAAAACTCCGCTTCCCCTAAGCTTTGCGGCAAGCTCTGTTGATTTACCTCCGGGTGCCGCACATACATCAAGAACCCTGTCACCCTCATCAACAGGTATGACAGATGCAGGTGTCATGGCACTCGGTTCCTGTATATAATATAGCCCGGCATAGTAATACGGATGCTTTGACGGCTTATCTACGCTTTCATCATAATAAAAGCCATTATCGCACCAAGGTACTTTTTTCAGCAAAAAAGGATTAATCTTAAGAAAATCTTCTACAGATATCTTGCTCGTATTAATCCTTATTCCATGATGCATAGGACTGTCCAGGCACGCCTTATAATCATCAAACTCATCCCCCAAAAGTCCTCTCATATTATCTTCAAATATTTTTGGTAAATTCATAATTCAATTATAAAAATTATATATTAAGACATATTGGGCAAAAGTTCCTTTTGACACTTATGTCATATATAGACTTTTATCTACATAAGCCTTAATATAAATTCCATCCTCTCTGTATTCTTCACATAAAAGATTGCCGTTTTGTCTTATATTATTGATCAAACCGGCATCCTGATAGGGAATTAATTTTTCAATATATGTCCTGCCGTTATTGATAATATCAGCAAGAGTATCAGACAGTTCATCAAATCCCATACGTTTTTTAGCTGAGATATTAATAACCTTGTCTGCTTTAAAATCTTTTATGACAGGTATCTCATCCAGCTTATCAATCTTATTAAAAAGAGTAACCACCGGCTTATCAACTATCCCAAGTCCCTTTAATGTCTCGTAAACAGTAATTATATGACTGTCAGCATGCGGATTTGATACATCAACCACATGAAGAATTATATCCGCATACTTTGCTTCTTCAAGAGTTGAACGAAAAGCATTTATAAGATGATGAGGGAGCTTTCTTATAAAGCCTACGGTATCGGTCAGTATAACCTCCTGACCATTGGAAAGTTTATAATTTCTTGATGTGGGATCAAGAGTTGCAAAAAGCTTATCTTCTTCCAAAACACCGGCATCAGTCAGTGTATTGAGTAAAGTTGATTTTCCTGCATTGGTATAACCGACTATGGATATAATCGGCTCACTTCCTTCCATACGCTGCTTTCTCATAGTCTGCCTGTGCCTTTTTACTTCTTCAAGCTCTCTTGAAAGCTGTGCAATACGACTTCTTATAACACGCCTGTCCACCTCAAGCTTCGTCTCACCCGGACCTCTGGTACCTATACCACCACCGAGCCTTGACATGGCAAGTCCGGCACCTATAAGTCGCTGTGATCTGTATTTTAACTGGGCAAGCTCCACCTGAATCTTTCCTTCTTTGGTTGTCGCCCTGCCTGCAAAAATATCAAGTATAACCATAGTCCTGTCCATTACCTTAGTATCAAGTGCCATCTCGATATTTTTCATTTGAACCGGAGAAAGCTCATCATCACAACAAACTCCGGTAGCTCCGAGCTCATATATCATATCGCTTAATTCTTCAAGCTTACCTGTTCCAAGATATGTTCCGCTTTCAAGCTTTTCCCTGTTTTGAATAAGCTTTCCGACAACAACCGCTCCCGCCGTATTTATAAGCTCTTCCAATTCAAGCAGTGATGCTTCTACATCCTCACCGTTATCAAGGTCAACAGCAAAAAGTATAATTTTCTCTATCTCTTTATCATTATCATACATATATAATACCTGTTAAAATCCCTATATAAATCAAATATTTTTTAATTATCCTGCTGTCCTACCGTATCCGCAGCAGCCTGGGTATCTGCATTATCCGAAGAATCAATGCCATCCGGTACAGCATCTGCATTATCAGCAGCATCTGCATCTCCGGTAGAGTTTGCGTCATCTGCCGTTTCATCAGAAGAAACATTCAAACTGTTTTGATTAAATATATCGTTGACTACCTCTGTATCAGGATTAGTTCTTGTATCAAGCCACGCCATTATATCCTGCCCTTTAGTATCATCGGGATAAGTCTGTGCATATACATTGGCAAGTTCTGAAGCTTTATCAAAATTACAAAGTCTTATATGGCATATTATCTGAGCATACATAAATTCCTGTGTATAAGTACTTTCTCCAAAAGAAAGCCCCTGCTCTATGCTTGAAAGCGCATCCTCATAATCTTCCACATCGATATAATATGCTGCATACTTATAACATATATCAGCATTATACCCAAAGCTTCCTGTATAAATATCAAGATTGGACTTCATTTTCTCATAATCACCTGCTTGTTCATAACAACAGGCAGCATACATACTCATCTCCGTATACCCTGCCTCTACTGCCCTGTTAAAACATGCAACTGTTGATACGTAGTCTCCAAACTTATATCTGTCTAAGGCATTGGTTAATTCAACCATAAAATCGATTTTTTCGGAGTCGTAATATTTTTTCGGATACTTTGTTTTTATAGATGCATAAGTCCTTTCTGCAGAAGCAAAATCCGACAACATAACATATGCATCAGCTTTATACATCAAAATATCAATATCAACGGCATCGGAAAACCATTGATTGCAGTTCAAAGCCTTATTAAAGCTTTCTATGGCGGCCTCATATTCACCTTTATTGTAATAATCAAGTCCATCATTCCTATAGGACTTCTTTTTAGTAAATATATGAAACGCTCCATATATTACAACAAATATAACTATTAAAGTAAATATAAGATTATAGTAAAACTTTATACGTCTGTATCTTGCGTTTTTCTTTTTTCTGTATGATTTACTGTTTCCTAAGCTGCTTCGCCTACCGGAATTACTGCGCTTATAAGCTGCAGTTTTATTTGAAACATGGTTTGCAGTTTTATTTGAAACATGATTTTTATTGTCATGATTATTTTTACGGACAGCGGAATTACTTCTTTCCGCTGTCCTTGCTTTAGATCTGTTTTCCATTTTTATAACTATTACCTTACACCAAATTAATATAAGTCTTTTTTACATGCCTATAAGCTGATAAAACTCCTCAAGAGTAAGATTATTGTCATGCATAAATGTAGCAGCCTCAACACCGACATATCTGAAATGCCATGGTTCAAATACTTCACCGGTCACATCAGTTTTACCATCCGGATAACGAACTACAAATCCATACATATGGCAATTCTGGTCAAGCCAGGCAACTGTAGGATCAGATGCAAGACTTTCATCAAGTGTTGCATTGTCAAGACCTGATATATCGATAGCAAGACCGGTCTCATGTTCACTGTATCCCGGACGCTGTATAGTCATTGCAGCTTTAGCTTCGGCGTCTTCCTGAGACAATCCTTCCTGAGCAACCAAAGATGCTATCTTTTCATCAAAAAGCTGCTGTTGTTTTGCCTGATCTCTGTAACCTGAAACAATTCTATATTCATTTCCGGCTTCATTACATGCTTCAAGCATATTAACAAGGTCATCATGCATTCTTGTATCTATATCTTCACCGCAATTAAGCGTATAATGCTCAAAGCTATAGCCTTCTGTAATAGGATGAGAGCCATTTACAAGCACAAGCAATTCAGAACTATTCTGATATATAGCATTGGCCTGTGCAACAAGCTGATTATGTGCCTCAACCGCAGGATCTTCAGTTATGATCTCCGTAGTTGTCTCAGTTGTTGTCTTTACCTCTTTATTCTTCTTTTTATGTGAAAACAATTTTCCGAGTAAAACAATGGCCAGTATAAATACTATAATAGCTATGATTGTATATATCAAAAGACTGTAGTCCTTTGCCTTTGTATGTCTTATAAGTTTTCTTATGTATCGTCTGAACCATTTTCTGAGTTTTTTAAATCCGATTTTCAGATGCGCCCATACGAACTGACCTGCGCCTATAATTTTTAGACCAATGAATTGTAAAACTTCTTTTACCCTCTCCATAGTTTCTCCTCTCCCTGAGCTTATGTAATAAAATGATATTTCAGATAAAAATATAATTAACATAATTCTAACAGAAATCACATTTAAAAACAAGTTAGATTCTTGTAACTTTATAATATTTTTGTGCATTTTTCAAAAAAATATATAAGCCGGCACATTTTTACTTGAATGGAAAGTTAAATTGTTGTAAACTATTGCAGTAAAATATTTTATATATCAGATAATTGATAGTAATTTACCGGAGGAATTTTTTCAATGAAGAAAATCGGATTCGACAATGAAAAGTATATCAAATTACAATCTGAAAATATCAGAAAAAGGATAAATATGTTCGGAGGAAAGCTTTATCTTGAATTTGGAGGAAAGCTTTTTGACGACTATCATGCTTCAAGAGTGTTACCGGGATTTGTTCCGGATACAAAAGTTAAAATGCTTCTTGAACTTAAGGATCAGGCTGAGATAGTCATCGTTATAAATGCCGATGCCATAGAGCAAAATAAAAAACGTGGCGACCTTGATATCACTTATGACCTCGACACTTTAAGATTAATCGATGCATTTCGTGGTATAGGACTCTACGTCGGAAGTGTTGTAATCACAAGATTTAACAGCCAGCCTGCAGCCTGCGCTTTTGAAAAAAGGCTTACTACTCTTGGCATAAAGGTTTATAAACATTATTCCATACCTGATTATCCTGCCAATATCCCACTTATCGTAAGTGAGGAAGGCTTTGGGAAAAATGATTATATTGAGACAACCAGATCGCTTGTTGTCATAACAGCACCGGGTCCGGGAAGCGGTAAAATGGCCACTGCTCTTTCCCAGCTTTATCATGAGCACAAGCGCGGAATCAAAGCAGGTTATGCCAAATTTGAAACTTTCCCTATCTGGAACGTGCCTTTAAAGCATCCTGTAAATATCGCATATGAAGCAGCAACCGCTGATTTAAAAGATGTAAATATGATTGACTCCTTCCACCTTGATGAGTATGGTGAACAGGCGGTAAACTACAACAGAGATATAGAGATCTTCCCTGTACTCCGCGAAATTCTTAAGCAGATTATGGGTGAATCTCCATACAAAAGTCCTACCGATATGGGTGTAAATATGGCCGGATATTGTATATCCGATGATGAAGTTGTAAGAGAAGCCTCCATACAGGAGATAATAAGAAGATATTATACCGCTCTTTGTGCCAACAAGCGTGGTGCTGAAAACAAGGACGAAATATATAAAATAGAATTGCTTATGCGACAGGCAGATGCAACCATAGATGACAGACCTGTCGTTGCAGCAGCCTTAAAGAAAGCCGAAGAAACCGGCAATCCTGCTGTTGCCATGCAGCTTGAGGACGGCAGAATCATCACAGGAAAGACAATCGACCTGCTCGGTTCAAGTTCAGTACTGTTACTTAATGTATTGAAAGAATTAGCCGGAATACCTGATGAGATTGAGCTTATATCGCCTACTGTTATTGAGCCTATACAAAAACTTAAAACTGAGCATCTCGGTAATCATAATCCAAGGCTTCATACTGATGAGGTACTTATCGCACTTTCGATATGTGCTGTAACAAATCCTACTGCAGAACTTGCTATGGAACAACTCTCCAGGCTTAAAGGTCTGGAAGCTCATTCGACAGTTATATTATCAAAAGTTGACGAACAGTCATTCAAGAGACTTGGTGTCAATATTACCTACGAACCAACATATCAGACACAGAGCTTATATCATAAATGATTCTGCTACACAAAGAGCTCCCCAGCCAATCCTTTCATTGGGAACAATGGTGCCGGGGAGTTTTTTTGCACCCTTTATAATATAACTTTTAAGCTTTTCACCATATAAAAAAGGATCATTTCCTTTTGTAATTCCATATTCCATAAGTAAAGCTGCCGCAGAACTGACAAAAGGTACCGCAAATGATGTTCCCGTAACTACAGCATTTCCACCTCCCACAGCAGCCACATTTATATTTACCCCGGGTGCTGCTATATCAGGTTTTATATCTTTCGACACACTATAACCTCTTCCTGAAAATGCTGCATAATTAAGGTTATTTTGATTATATGCACCTACAGTTATAGCTTTTTTTGCTGTACCCGGTATAGTAAGCGTTGTAAATTCCTTTGGTCGTATAAATTTAAGTTCAGAACTTGTTGAGGCTTCCACCGGAAGCCATATATTTACTCTTCCGTCCACTATCGTCTTAGGTTTAAACTTAATCTTCCATACACCCTCCTTAAGAAAATCCTCTTTAGGAATTATGCTTATAAATGTCTCCTGATTTATATTAATCGGCGAAGGCACACCATTTAAAACAAATATACTCATATTATCTATGATGTAACTCATGGTTTCCTGATAATTATTAAAAGGACCAATCTCCGTTTCTGTCGGAGTAACCAGAAATATATCTATTACATCTGTAAATTTTCTCCATATCTGTATATTAATTGCTCTTTCAAAACGACTTACAAAAAACTCTTCCTGATACCATGATTTTTCCATAATATTAAATTCAGTATGCCTTGATGTTGTTCCTTCATTTCCGGTTCCGGTTACTATTGAAATCTTTGTAATATCAGCAACAGAATCTATATATCTTTCCAATATAGCACCCGAATCATGATCTCCGTAATTATTTCCAAAACTGAGATTTATAACAAGCGGAAGCTTAAGCTCCATGGATTTTTTAATTGCATATGTAATTCCAAGCATAATAGACGTTGTTTTTGAATAGGCTTTTTGATTATTTTCCCATAGTTTTATAATTAATAACTTTGATTCTTCAGCCAGTCTGTTAATAATACTTGTAACAGCAGTCCCATGTCCGGTATAATCAGTTGCTGCGGTGTTATCATTTTGTTCTATGAGGTTATTGATATCATCTTCATTATAAACACTTCCAATTTTTAAGTTATATGGCGGATTGCCTGATATATTCTGATCCCATATTTCATATATTTTGGTTCTTTTATCTCTTATAAATTGAGGATTATTATAATCAATACCTGAATCAATTACCGCCACAAGAACATCTTCTCCTGTATAATCATCTATACCATAATTAAGCAAATTAAAACATGAAGAATTATATCCTGCCGGCATAGACCGGTTATATACTATTGTATTATCCGGGATAAAATCACTTTCATAATATAAAGCTTTGGGTTTATCCATAAATATAATCTGAGGATTATAAGATAAATCACTGATTTTTTCCTGCCTGATACGTATAACCGCATAACCGTTAAAAAGTTCTATATACGAAAAAGGTATCTCTACGTTTATATCATCTATGTTTCCAAAATATCTTATAATTAATTCCCACTCTTCTTCAAAAGCATCAAATCCCTGATTTAAACCAAGCGATTTAATTCTTTCATTATAGGGAACATTTAATGCAAGATTAAGCTCAGTGCTAAGTTTTGATACATCAGCCACGTTTTCATCTCCTATATATCAATAATGTCTAATTATGTCATTAATCTTTTAGATTTCATTACAGATTACGACGAGTTTTTTATAAACAAAGCACTATAATTCCATTTAAGAAATGACGGAGGAGCAAAATGAAATACATAGTCTTTGCGGACGTTATATTTTTATGGAACTTTTTAATCAATGTATGTGTACTTATTGTTACACATAAACTACTCCATACTAAGATTTATATAAAAAAGCTGCTTTTATGGTCTATAGTTACAAGTATTTTAACGGATGCGGTATATATTCTTTTTTTAGGCAATACACTTCTTCCACTATTTTATGCTTTATGCTATGTTTTTATGACCTTTATGTATTTCAAAACTCGTTCTATGCGCAATTTGTTAAAAAATAATTTAGCGTTAATCATTTCAATGTTAATAATTTATGGAATCATCAATTCATTTAAAGGAGGTGAATCCTTATCCTTTCATCATTTACTAATATCACTTATGACTGGTACCTTGCTTTTTTGTTTAGCAGCAAAAAAAATAAGCAGAAAGCTTTCAGGCAAATACCATAAAATCAGTTTAACCATGTACGGTAAAAATGCCCATGTAACAGGCTATGAGGATACGGGCAACACATTAACCGATCCGTATTCAAAAAAACCTGTGATGATATTGGATTACAGATTAATGAAAAATTTTATAAATCAAAAAGCGTATGAGCTTATAACATATTATCAAAAAACAGGATATATGGATTATGAAAAATTCAAGCATATATCCGACCTTAAGCTATATCCTGTTCCATATTCAACAATTAGCTCATACTGTGCATTTATGCCTGTTTTTCTAATGGATTCAATGTCATTTCCTGATGAAAAAAAGTATTTCAGTCATATAGCTTTTGGTATAAGCAGATTTAAATTCAAAAACGATTTTCAGGTTCTTTTAAATGAGAACATGAAAATTATATAGAGAGGAGTTATTCAAATGATTAGTGTGGTTAGCAATAACAAATTCAGCTTTAACATAAAAAGCATTGCTAATTTTATAATGTTTCCGAAAAATGAAGTCCACTATATAGGAGGTGCGGAAATACTGCCACCACCATTAACACCTGAAGATGAGTCATATTTATTGGACCGTCTCGCCAATGAAGATGATGTGGAAGTAAAGAAAACTCTTATAGAACATAACCTGAGACTGGTAGTTTATATTGCAAAAAAATTTGACAATACCGGTGTTGGCGTTGAAGACCTCATATCTATCGGAACCATAGGTCTTATAAAGGCCATCAATACATTTAAAACAGATAAAAATATCAAGCTTGCTACATATGCTTCAAGATGTATAGAAAACGAGATACTAATGCACCTTAGACGCAGCCAAAGAACCAAAGCCGAGGTTTCCATAGACGAACCGCTCAATGTGGATTGGGACGGAAACGAACTTCTTTTGTCCGATATACTTGGAACCGAAGATGATGAAATATATAAAGATATCGAAGATGAAGTTGACAAAAACCTGCTTGAGCAGGCACTTGACATTCTTTCGGAACGTGAACGCACCATCATAGAATTAAGATTTGGCATAGGCAGAAACGACGAAGAAATGACTCAAAAGGAAGTGGCGGATTTACTTGGAATATCACAATCCTATATATCAAGATTAGAAAAGAAAATCATAAGACGATTAAAAAAAGAAATCATACGTCTTGGGTAAAAAAATACGCACCTTACGGTGCGCATTTTTTATGCAGCCTTTTTCTTTCTCTTCCATACTGACGGTGAAAACAGTAAAAGTATCGGGAACAATTCCAATCTTCCGGCAAGCATATCAAACATAAAAATATATTTTGAAAATGCCGAATAACACGAAAAATTACATGTAGGACCAACCTTGCTGAGTCCCGGACCGATATTGTTAATTGTCGCTGCAACGGCAGTAAAATTAGATGTCATATCCTTATTTTCATATGATATAAGAAGCAATGATACTGAAAAGACTAAAATGTAAGTCATAAAATATACATTTATTGAACGAAGCGTTTCATGTCCTATAACCTTATCTTCTATCTTTATCTTCTTAACACTCTTAGGGAAAAGGAAAGAAACTATTTCTTTTCTTACCGTTTTAGCCATTACAATAAAACGTGAAACCTTTATACCACCACCTGTACTGCCTGCACATGCACCTATAAACATAAGCATTACAAGAATTGTTTTTGAAAGCGCCGGCCAGGTATCGAAATCAGCTGTTCCATATCCTGTTGTGGTTATAATGGAACCAACCTGGAAAAACGAATGTCTTACAGTTGCACCTATTGAGCCTATTTTATCATAAATATTTATGGCAATAGTTATAACAGAAACAAGAACTATTATAAAATACACCCTAACTTCTTCTATCTTAAGTGCCTGCTTTAGCTTTCCGGTTATCAAAAGAAAATAAAACGTGAAATTAACACCAAAAAGCACCATAAATATACCTATAACCCACTGTTGATAAGGAGTACAGCTCATGATACTGTCATTCCATATACTAAGTCCACCGGTACCGGCAGTACCAAACGAAATAGTAAGTGACTCAAAAAGGTTCATGCCGCCTATAATCAAAAGAATAACCTCTATGACAGTCATCACAAAATATATAGCATATAGATAAAACGCTGTGTCTTTAACCTTAGGCACAAGCTTACCTACCGAAGGACCCGGGCTTTCCGCCTTCATAAGATTCATATTGGAACCGCCTGCCATAGGAAGTATTGCAAGAAGAAATACAAGTACTCCCATACCACCTATCCAGTGTGTAAAGCTTCGCCAAAACAAGCTTGCATGTGATAAAGCCTCTACATCTGAAAGAATAGTTGAGCCGGTCGTTGTAAAGCCGGATACAGTCTCAAACAAGGCATCTGTTATGTCAGGTATATCTTCATTGAGCACAAAAGGAAGCGCTCCAAGTACAGAAAGAATTATCCAGCTTAAAGCCGTTGTTACAAAGCCTTCTTTTAGATAAAATTTCATATCCTTTGGCTTATGTAACACTATAATTGTACCTACAACAGCCGCTGCTATGGCAACGTACAAAAAGCCAAAGCCTTCATTTTCACCATATATAACAGCCACAAGACAAGGCAGCATCATACACGCTGCCTCGATATCCATAATCCATCCTAAAACATATATAACAACACCGTAATTCACTATCTTATCCTCTACTCTGTTTCGAAATTATTTAAGAATATCTTTCAAATCCTTAAATCCGGTATGAGTTGTAACTATGATAACCTTATCATTTTCCTGTATAACATCATCACCTTTAGGTATTATAATCTTCCCGTTTCTATTGATACAGGCAACAAGAAGATTATCCTTAAGCTTAAGCTCCATAAGAGGTTTTCCGACAACCGGAGAATTCTTCTCAGTATTAAACTCTATCGCTTCAGCCTTGTTATCAAATATATGATAAAGTACCTCAATATTACTTCCTATACCATTTTGAGTAGCACGTACATGACCGATAATCGTCTCAGATGTCATATATCTTGGATAAAGTATACTGCCCATATCCAGACTGTCTATAACATCATGGAACGAACTTCTTTTAATCTTGGTTATAACCTTTGCTGAAGTAATCTGTCTTGCAAACAAGGTTATAAGTATATTTTCTTCATCAAGACCGGTAAGAGCCACAACTGAATCTGCTTCTTCTATGCCCGATTCACGAAGTACAGCTTCATCAGTACCATCACCGCATATTATAAGTGCCTTTGGAATGAGTGCACTTAACTCCTCACATCGCTTCATATCGAGTTCTACAATCTTAACATCAATATTCATCTCTGTAAGCTGCTTTGCAAGATAATATGATGATTTTCCGCCGCCGATTATCATACAGTTTTTTACCTGATGAGTATCTATATCTATCTTTTTGAAAAAATTCTGCGTATTGATAGGGGTAGCTATAAAGGTTATATAATCCTGTCCTTTAAGTGTAAATGAACCATCAGGTATAACAAGCTCTCCTCCTCTTTCTACGCCACAAACCAAAAGCTCTGAATTATAACTTCTGATATCTGAAATATGTGCACCATCAAGTACATTCCCATCAGGAAGTTTAAACTTTATAAGCTCAGCATGTCCCTTCGTAAATGAATTAATTTCTTCAGCCATAGGCAGACGCAAAAGCCTTGCAATTTCTCTTGCAGTTTCAAGTTCCGGATTGATTATAAGCGATATGCCGAGCTTAGACCTTAAGTAAGCAAGCTCGTCACTGTAATCAGGATTCCTGACTCTTGCAATGGTAGCACAATGTCCAACCTGATTTGCTATAGTACAACAAAGCATATTAAGCTCATCAGACTCTGTAACAGCTATAAGTACATCTGTCTCATTGATACCTGCATCAAGCAAAACCCTGTAACTTGAACCATTGCAGGCTATGCCCATTACATCATATGTTTCAGATACCCGGTCAACCAAATCCCCGTTAGTATCAATTACCGTTATATCATGCTTTTCCTGAACAAGTCTTTCAACAAGAGTATTTCCAACCTTTCCACACCCAACTATAATGATTTTTAACCCTCTGTTTCTTTTAAATGGATTTTCCATATTTTTCTCTCTCCAGAAAATAAATTATAATATTAATAAAATTAAATCATTTTTTTCAAAGAATTAAGAGCATCGGCAGCCTTACCTGCTCCAATCTTGGCCTGAACACCTGATACTACCTTATCGAGCATACCATCCGGTATATCGATTCCTGCGGCTTTTTCGATAGCCTTTTCCGGATTTGACTTAAACTCCTTCTCAAAATCCTTATCGTTCTTTACCTTGTCTACAATTTTTGTAACCTGATCTTTAATATCCATTTTCAATTCCTCCATATTGAATTATTTTATATATATAAATCAGCACAAATCCGGATATGCATACATATCCTTATTTACTTCATCTATGTGAAGTCCAAAATATGCTTCTTTATCAACTGCATTATATGCGTCCTGAAGTTCCCTTGCACACTCAAGAAGTGATAATGGAACACCAACAAGAATGTCATCTATGGAAATTTCAATTTCACCATGGTTAAATGCTATGGTGTCATCAGGTGTATTATACGGTTCACCTATAAGAATATTCTTGACACATTCGGAAAAATGCGGCATAGCAGCCGGAAGTGAAATGTATCTCTTATTGATAACCTTCTCCTCCGAACCTTCTTTAAGAACACACATTTTCTTCTTTTCAGCCTTTTCGCTTAAACCTTCAACAAATACCTTTGCTGCATTATTCATAATCTCATCACGTTTTTCATTTGATGCCGAAACAAACATGATATTGGTTTCCTGAAGTGTAGGCTTATTTTCTGCAAACGCAACCGATATAAGCTTCTCAGGAGCATAAACACCAACACTTACAAATATATTCTTGTAAATTCTTTCCATTGTATCCTTTACGGGTACAGGACGTGAATTGTCTATATCAGCCTCATGCTCGACCATGAGCTCTATAATGCCTTTCCTTAACTCATCAATTCTTGCATCAGTCACATAATCGGAAGGTAAAAACTCATGTCTGGCAGCACCCTTCAATGTATAATTAATTACTTTTGTACCCCTCTTGGAAAGATCTTCTATAGCATTCTTTAAATCTTCTCCAAACTGACCATATATATCGTTTAAGCGTTCTGATTTCTGTCTTAAAATTCTTATAATATCTCCAAATAAATCCTGGTCACTTATACCATCCATTATCATATTTCTCTCGGTTGCAAGAGTTTCTTTAATACAAGCATCATAATAACCGTTTTCAGTTTCACGCTTCGCTGAAGGGAAAGTGAAAAATCTCTTAGCTACAATATCCCTTATAGATTCAATAATTCGGCTAAATTCACCCGTTGGCTGATATGATCCAAGTTTTTGCTCAAGCTTTCTAATCTCGGCAATAATTCCACCGTCGACATCTCTGCCGGAAAATCCTGCAGAACCTATCAGATTAATGGTAAGAAAAGGACCATATTCTTTCATATATCTTGTAATAAGTCTGTCTATATCACTAGTTACCTTATTTTTTAGCTGTTTTATAATACTTGGTATATTTTTTTCAACATCCGATAACTGTCTTGGCATAGATGTTCTTAATGTATCCTGTTTTTTCTTGATAGACTTATAATCAGGTTTAATAAGCTGATTAAGATTAACAAGTCCTTTTACATCAAGACTTATTGGTTCTCCCGGTTTGCCATCTAAAAACTCATTCAATTCCAACAATGATATCTTTAAATCATTTTCTGCTATTCCCTCGATATTATCAAGGGTATGAAGTCTCTTATCAGCCTCAGCAAATACCTCATATTCGCATATATTTTCAATTTCCTTTATAGGAACTCTGTAATCCGACTCATTAAATATCTTATAATATCCTGAGCCTTCCTTATCAAAAAACGCATCTCTTAAAAGCTTTCTTTCTTCTGCCGAGGATTCATTTCCAACGAATTTATTTTTTGAAAGCATCGAAATAAAATATGCTATATCACTGCATATAACACCTTCAGGGAGATAACCCTGATCATCCTGCTTACCGGATATAATCATGCATGAATCAAATATATTTTCCTTCATGGAAAGTCTGTGTGTTGTGCTTTCAAAGGTATAAGCCTCACCCCTGTTAACGATACGCATAAAATAGTCTATTTCTTTTAACGTCGCACAACCATTGGCATTTAAAAGACTCATAAGCTCCCGGTTGTCTGATATAAATCTGTCTGCATATAAAACGTCAGGGGTAAGAAGACATGCACCTATACGATAATTATTTAATCTCTTTGATTTACCGTATGCTCTTATATTGTACGCAAGATCAGATATGATACCGCTTCCTGTTCCACCTGCCACGCTGGACACGATAATTATATCAAGTTTTCCGTTTTCGGATTTGTTGTATATCTCTTCAATTTTTTCAAACAAAAGAATTCTTATGTCCTCATAGGCATTCGAAAACATAAGTCTTCCGAGCTGACGATTACCTCTTGCTCCGTCGATTCCTATATTCATATCAGGGAAATCACTCTTCATCCAGTTTGCAAGATTTGGGTGAACCGGATTATTGTTAATACCCTTGGAGAGAACCGTTTCAAGATTTGGTCTGTAAATACTCATAACCTCAAGTGCATTAAGACCAATACCTTCCTTGCTGTCTTCAATAGTCGCCTGCATAGCCTGAATGTCTGAATCTATATATAAAAGATTTATATTATCCTCAGGTGTAACATCCTCACTTATCATCTTTTTGATACTTGTAAGAACTTTACAGCCTATGCCACCCAATCCTATGATAAGCAAATCTCTATTAAAGGTTTGTTCCTCATCATCCTTTCCGAAGACTCTGACATCCTTTAATTTCGCGAATTCTTCCTTTTGCGTATCAATTAATATCATTTTTCCTTCTCCTCCCACTAGTTTTTACGGAACTCTTCAAGCTCTAACCCCTCATTATGCTCTAATAAAAGTCTTATCGACCACTCATTGGCAAACAGTAAAAGCGGATTATCCTTCATATCCTTAACCCTTTTACAATCACTGATCCTGCTTATTTTATTTAAATCCGTAGTCGGATCTTTAACCCATCTTATATAATTATATGGAAGCGGCTCAAGTCTTATATCGCAGCCATATTCATTTTCAAGTCTGTATTTTAAAACATCAAACTGCAGGACACCTACAACTCCGACTATAATCTCGGACATTCCAAGTGTATAATCCTGAAACATCTGAATCGCTCCCTCCTGAGCAATCTGTGTAACTCCTTTCATAAACTGCTTACGTTTCATGGAATCAAGATGAACCAATCTGGCAAAATGCTCAGGGGCAAATGTCGGAATACCTTCATATTCAAATTTATGTCCAGGAGTACAAAGTGTATCACCTATCGAAAAAATTCCCGGATCAAATACACCGATTACATCTCCCGCATAGGCCTCATCTATAACCTTTCTGTCCTGTGCCATAATCTGCTGCGGCTGTGAAAGCCTCATCTTACGGCCGCTTTGAACATGAAATACTTCTTTATCAGCCTCAAACTTACCGGAAGATATTCTCATAAAAGCAATCCTGTCATGGTGAGCTTTATTCATATTGGCCTGAATTTTAAATACAAATCCTGAAAACACATCATTAACCGGCTCTATAAGCCCCTCGTTGGACATTCTTGGAAGCGGTTTTTTTGTCATCTTTAAGAAATGCTCCAAAAATGTTTCCACACCAAAAGTTGTAAGTGCCGAACCGAAAAATACCGGCGTAAGCTCACCCTTATCTACAAGCTCCTGGTCAAACTCATCACTCGCACCATCTAAAAGCTCTATCTCATCCATGAGCTTAGTATAAAGCTCATCTCCCACTTCATTTTTAAGATTCTCATCTGTTACATTAAAATCAGTCTCGGCAGCGCCTTTTGCCCCACCTACCGAAACAGCTTTAAACATTGAAACCTTTTTTGTATTCCTGTCATAAACACCTTTAAATCTTTTGCCTGAACCTATAGGCCAGTTAATAGGGCAGGTCCTTATGCCAAGAACGGTTTCTATATCGTCGAGAAGCTCAAATGAATCCCTTGCTTCAAGATCCATTTTATTGATAAATGTGAAAATAGGGATATGTCTCATAACACATACTTTAAAAAGCTTAATAGTCTGTGCCTCAACACCCTTGGAAGCATCTATAACCATAACTGCTGAATCTGCAGCCATAAGCGTACGGTAAGTGTCCTCAGAAAAATCCTGGTGTCCCGGAGTATCCAGAATATTTATACAATAACCATCATAATTAAACTGTAGAACCGATGATGTAACCGAAATTCCTCTTTCTTTTTCAATTCCCATCCAGTCTGAAACGGCATATTTGGAATTAGCCTTACCTTTTACTGAACCTGCTGTATTTATCGCTCCTCCGTAAAGTAAAAACTTTTCGGTAAGTGTCGTCTTACCCGCATCAGGGTGGGATATAATTGCAAAGGTTCTTCTTTTTTCAATCTCTTGCTTTAAACGCTCGTCCATAACCGCCTCCGAATAATATCAATACATACATATCGATATTATACCACTATTTTAACAATATGGATAGTTAAATTTAAAAAAAGTGACACAGGGGACGTTTCTGATTGTCGCACTTTTTGTACACGCAAAGCACGCTGGTCGCTTAACGCTTTGCTTAGCACCATAAGTGCTACAATCAGAAACGTCCCCTATCACAAGTGTTACATAAAGAAACGTCCTTATGTCACATATATTTTTTTACTTATCTACTATTTCACTATGCCATGCCTGTAAAGACTTAATGCGGTTGTTTTCATCCTTGTGAGCCTTTACATATGCTATACCTTCGGCTGTCGCCTTAGCAGCGGCAATCGTTGTCATATATGGAATTCTTCCTTTTATGGCAGCCTTACGCAAATAACTGTCATCGTGCTTACTGTCTTTTCCTACAGGTGAATTTATTATAAGATCGATATCACCATTAGTTATCATGTCAAGCATATTAGGTCTTCCCTCATGAAGCTTCTTGACTACAGTTGCCTTAACTCCGGCAGCAGTTATGATATCATAAGTTCCGCTTGTAGCAAGGATATTGAAGCCTGATGCTTCAAAGCTCTTGGCTACCTCAACTACTTCATCCTTATCTTTTCTGTTTACAGAAATAAGAACTGTTCCTTCCAAAGGAAGTTTAGACTGTACAGCCTCCTGAGACTTGAAGAACGCTTCACCATAGTGTTCTGATATTCCAAGAACCTCGCCGGTTGAACGCATCTCAGGTCCAAGAACAGGGTCAACCTCCTGGAACATATTAAATGGGAATGCAGCCTCCTTAACTCCAAAATACGGAATATGCTGTTCTTTAAGTTCAGGAACCGGTGACGGTCTTCCGGTAAGCTCTGAAGTGATTATATCAGTTGCAAGAGGTACCATGCGAATATTACATACCTTTGAAACAAGAGGTACAGTACGTGAAGCTCTTGGATTGGCTTCAAGCACATAAACCTTTCCGTTTTCGATTGCATACTGCATATTCATAAGACCTTTGACATGCATTTCTTCTGCTATCTTTCTGGTATATTCTTTAATTGTCTTAACATTTTCCTCAGATATGTGAAGTGAAGGTATGATACATGCCGAATCACCTGAATGCACACCGGCAAGCTCGATATGTTCCATAACGGCAGGAACAAATGCATGTGCTCCATCACTTATGGCATCAGCCTCACACTCAAGTGCATGATTGAGGAACCGGTCTATAAGAATCGGTCTGTCCGGAGTTACACCGACAGCAGCATTCATATATTCTGTCATACTTTCATCATCATATACGACTTCCATACCACGTCCGCCGAGTACATAAGAAGGACGTACCATAACCGGATAACCAATCTTTCCTGCTATAGCTATAGCCTCATCAACCGTAGTAGCCATACCTGATTCCGGCATAGGAATCTCAAGCTTATCCATCATAGCTCTGAACAAATCTCTATCCTCGGCAAGATCGATAACCGAAGGAGCTGTACCCAGAATCCTGACACCATTTTTCTCAAGATCGGCAGCAAGGTTAAGAGGCGTCTGACCACCAAACTGTGCGATAACTCCAACCGGTTTTTCTTTCTTATATATACTAAGAACATCTTCGAGTGTAAGCGGTTCAAAATAAAGCTTATCTGAAGTGTCATAATCTGTTGAAACTGTCTCAGGGTTACAGTTAACTATTATTGTTTCAAAACCGAGCTTCTTTAAAGCCTTGGCAGCATGTACACAACAGTAGTCAAATTCTATACCCTGTCCTATACGGTTAGGACCACCGCCAAGGATCATAATCTTTTGCTTTTCATCGCTGATAGGATTCTTATCCTCACCATTATAAGTCGAATAGTAATATGCACTGTTCTCAGTACCGCTTACATGTACACCTTCCCAATGTTCCTCTACGCCGAGGCTGATACGCTTATTACGTATATCCTCTTCAGGTATTTCAAGTAACTGACTTAAATATTTATCTGAAAAGCCATCCTTCTTGGCAGTGATAAGCATCTCATCATCAAGCATTGAGCCTTTATATTTAAGAATTTCTTCTTCCTCTTCAACCAGTTCTTTCATCTGTTCGATAAAATATGTCTTAACCTTGGTTATATCAAATATTTCATCTACTGTAGCACCCTTACGAAGAGCCTCGTACATTATAAAATGTCTCTCACTTGAAGGAGTTATAAGCTTCTTAAGAAGCTCTTCTTTTGAAAGACTGTCAAAATTCTTGGCATGTCCAAGTCCGTAGCGGCCTGTTTCCAAGCTTCTTATCGCTTTTTGGAAAGCTTCTTTATAAGTTTTACCGATACTCATTACCTCACCAACAGCACGCATCTGGGTACCGAGTTTATCTTCAACATTCTTGAACTTCTCAAATGCCCATCTTGCAAACTTGATAACAACATAATCACCATCAGGCTTATACTGATCAAGCGTACCGTACTTGCCACATGGAATATCCTTTAAGGTAAGTCCGGTTGCAAGCATAGCTGAAACAAGTGCAATAGGGAAACCTGTTGCCTTTGAAGCAAGTGCAGATGAACGCGAAGTTCTTGGATTTATCTCTATAACTATAATTCTGTCTGATACAGGATCATGCGCGAACTGTACATTGGTTCCACCGATTACCTGTACCTTTTCAACTATCTTATATGCCTGTTCCTGAAGTCTCTTCTGGCATTCTTCAGAGATTGTGAGCATAGGTGCAGAACAGAATGAATCTCCTGTATGTACACCAAGAGGATCTATATTTTCAATGAAACATACAGTTATAATGTTGTTATCAGCATCCCTAACAACCTCTAACTCAAGTTCCTCCCAGCCGAGTATAGATTCTTCTACAAGAACCTGTCCAACTATACTTGCCTGAAGACCTCTTGCACAGACAACCTTTAATTCTTCTTTATTATATACAAGACCACCGCCGGCACCTCCCATAGTGTAGGCAGGTCTTAAAACAACAGGATATCCGAGCTTATCAGCTATCGCAAGTGCTTCGTCTACAGAATAAGCAACTTCACTTCTTGCCATCTCGATACCTATGCTGTCCATAGTCTTCTTAAACTCTATACGGTCTTCACCACGCTCGATAGCATCAACCTGAACACCTATAACCTTGACATTATACTTATCAAGAACACCGGCATTGTTAAGCTCAGCGCATAAATTAAGTCCTGACTGTCCACCTAAATTAGGGAGTAAGGCATCAGGACGCTCTTTAGCGATAATCTGTTCCAATCTATCTACGTTTAACGGCTCAATGTAAGTAACGTCAGCTATCTCCGGGTCAGTCATGATAGTTGCAGGATTAGAATTAACGAGAACTATCTCATAACCAAGCTTACGAAGTGCCTTACAAGCCTGAGTTCCGGAATAGTCAAACTCACAAGCCTGACCTATGATAATAGGACCGGAACCTATAATTAATACTTTGTTGATGTCAGTTCTTTTTGGCATAGCTTTAATCTCCTTTTTCCAGTGCATTTTTTATTTTATCTTCAAATCACATTCGTTTTATTGTACCACAAACCAATCCAATGTTAAAGGGTAAATTTTGATTTTTTTATCTGTTTTATTTCCAATATTTATATATGATAAATATATAAACATTATTAATCTTTTA
Source organism: uncultured Lachnospiraceae bacterium (assembly GCA_902800325.1). Taxonomy (GTDB): domain Bacteria; phylum Bacillota; class Clostridia; order Lachnospirales; family Lachnospiraceae; genus Coprococcus_C. Next base: position 3,584 of record CADCDW010000016.1, on the reverse strand, counting down.
ATACCTCAATATATAAGATTTATCTTACTCTCTTATTCATTGAGCTTCTGCCCTCGCCCTGCTCTTTGAGTTTTTCTTTAACCGCGGCAAGAATCTGCTTACCTTTTTCGTTTCTTGTATAAACAAGCTCATATGGACCTATATATGAACATATATGATTATAAAAGCTTTCGGCACTCTCCTTATTTTTTGCAAAGATATCAGGTATGCTGTAAAAAGCATCCGCTCCATCCTTTTTACCATATTTAAGAAGAAGATATCTTTGATTATCAACAGGTGCAAAGAACTGATTTACACAGTTTGCAAATAAAAGCTTATCTCTGGCATTCTGACTGCTTAGATATATAAGCTTTTTATCATTTTTACCTTCTTCAACACATACTTTTGCACTTTTTTCTTCAAGATAGTTATTTTTTAGAAGTGCAGCATATATTCCGTCTCCTGTTGCCTTAAGCCTGTTACCCGGAGTTTTAAGCTTATTCATCTTAGGAAGCTTTGTAAGTCCGTACGCAGCCGAAAAACCTGAAAGGCCAAGTCCGATAGCACCTAATGGTGTAAGCGAAAGCCCTATGCCTGCAGCAACTCCAAGGCCGGCAAGAATCGTCTTTTTTTTGCTCTTTTTGTATTCCGTTTTGGACACTGCATTGTCAGATACGGCAGTTTCTTCTGTTACCTCCATTTTCTCCGAATTATCAAGCGCCTTATGCCATCTTTCGGTAAGTTCGCCTCTTTGATTGGCAAGTTCAAGCATTTTGGAATTGATCTCATCTACCTTTTGCTCATTAAACGGAGTCTTTATAATCGAAAGTCTTTCTATACCGTTTTCTATAATATCCTCTTCATAATGAAGTCCGAGGAAATTATCCATACGACGTACCAAAAGCTTATAATCTGCACTGTTTTCGCCTGATGCATCACCGTATTTAGAAGGCAGCAGACATACAAGATGCCAGATATTGCTTGTTTTATCAGGAACCGGTTTAAATATACGTATAGCTCGTCCGCGCATCTGATTACTTAGCATAAATGCTCCGACAAAGCTTGCAAGTATTAGAGAGTTAATACATGGAGAATCCCATCCTTCTCCCAGCAAAGATTTAGTACCTATGATAACCTTTATGTACCCTTGTGTAAATATCTCAGTAACTGCGCCGGTTAAAAAATGTGCATCACCTACTGCATTTACCTTTAAATAATCATCCTCATCCAGATTTCCGACCTTGGAAAATGTAATCTTACCCGAATCACCTACTGCTTCTATAAGAGCCTCTCTGGCTTCTGTAGGGATAATAACTATCGTTCCGCAAAGAACGCCAAGCCTAATATTGTTCATAGATGCACTCTCACGTCTTAACTGTTCAAAAAACGGAAGAACACCAAGTGATGTAACATCATCTTCAGTACCAAGAGCCTTTTCGTACTCCTTACGTATAAAATCAGTCAGTACAAGCATACGAAGATTATCGCCAAAGCCTTTATACTCCGAAGCCACAACTTCTTTTATACTCTTGCATTTTCCTTTTGAAGTCATAAGGAGTTTTTCGATATTATCATTAACAACAAGACAAACCTGCTTCTTTTCTATAAGGCCGGCTCTTTTAAGCTCATTTTCAAGAGCTTCGATATAACCTTCTTCCGTAACATAAGCATCCGGATTGTCATATATCAAATCCTGCAATATATCCTGCAGCTTAGCTTCATTGGTGATATTTCTTTCATTTATCCCCCCGGAATGTCCGGTATAGCTTTTTATAACCTGTATAAATGTACTATCAGCTTTGAGCTTTTCCTGAAACTCTTTGCTTCTTTTCTTAAACTTATCAATCTCAGCAAGCTCTTCCTCTGTCGGATAATTAAAATATACATAATCCTGATGCGGACAGAGGCTTCCCTCCTTGACAAGTTCAGGAATTGCGATTTCCTCATCTATCTCTCCACACATACTAAGATATCTTTCCCAAAGCTCAGGCGTCGAATCATACGGAGGAGTAGCTGTAAGGGAGATTACTTTAATGTCCCCCAGTGATGATTTAAATTCTTCAAGAGCCTTCCACCACTCAGTTCTAAGATGGTGACACTCATCCAGACAAAGCACCTTTATTCCGTTGTTTTTCATCTCTGAAACAAGGTCAAAGCCGACATAGTCTACCTCTTCAGAGTTGTACTTTGACAATACCTCATCAGAAGATAAACCACCGTCATCCGTATCACTTAATCCGGAAGTCTTTTTGCCCCCACTTACTTTACCGCTTTGAGATGAGGTTTCATCCTCTCTTAAAATACCTTTGTAATGATTCATAGCACTGTGAAGCGCCTGATATGTAGAAATCGTTATTACCTTCGGTGATTTTAAATCCTGAGATATATAATCAGAGGCATCTAAACCATCATTTAAAAATGCCTCTTTGATTCTTGCTTCCCACTGTTCCCTTATAGTTATAGAAGGAGTAAGTATAAGCGCAGGTTCAGAAAGCCTTGCAATCAATTCAATTCCAAGAGTAGTCTTGCCCGAACCCGGTGCCGCAACTATATGGATTTTTCCGTCATCCAGATATTTATTTGAATGACCAAGGACACGAGCCTGATAATCACGCCACGTCCCTTTAAATCTCATAATATTAGAATAGTTCATTTTGTTCTCCCAAATTAACAATAAAGAATTATAATTAAATGACAAATGTATAACTTAAAATCATAATATACTTATCTCTCAAGATATGCTCTAAGTTCATTCATATGTTTTTTAGTCTCTTCATATCCGACATAATAAAGGTGACCAAGTTTCTCCATATCTCCTTCGAGTCTGCCGACTTCATTGATAAAATCAGTCGGATAAATTACATATATTCTACCCTCATCATGCAACTTTTCCATATATCTACGCTGCTCATTTTCAAAATGATTGACATGTATAAGACCTTCTGCAAAATCAGGATATCTATGATAGAAACGCCTTATCCTGTCAGCATTTTTTTCACTTTCTTCTTTACTGAAGCCTCTTGGTCTGGTAGATACAACTACGATTTTTTCATATCCCTCATCTATAGCCCACTGACATGGAATCTTGTCTCCGCTTCCGCCGTCTAAATATTTTTCACCTTCTACTATAACCGGTTTAGATACAAATGGCATAGACGCAGAAGCTCTGACAGCCTGAAATATATCAGGCGTCTTACCAAGTTCAAAATAAGCAGGTTTACCGTCCTTAAGTGCCGTTGCAACAGCTACAAATCTCTGACGTCCACTATTTACTCTTTCCATATCCAAAGGTTCAATATCATTAAAGTCATTAAAGACAAAGTCAAAGCCATATACGCCCTTGCTTTCCTTTACAGCCTTCAAACCTACATATCTTGGATTATGTCTGTAAGTCAGATTAACACGTCCGCCTCTGCCTATCTGACCGGCGACATAATTAAGACCATTTAACGCTCCTGCCGAAACACCGATAACACTTTCGAAATTAATATCCTGATACATTAGATAATCGACAACCGCATTGGTAAATACGCCTCTGAACGCGCCGCCTTCAAGCACAAGACAGCCTTTGGTTATTTTATCACTTCGCACTATTAAAGCATCGA
>CADCDW010000015.1 GCA_902800325.1 uncultured Lachnospiraceae bacterium | reverse complement strand
ATGTTGAAAGAAATAGATGAAAAATCAGCACAGGATATTCATTTTAATAATTCAAAAAAGGTTATAAGAGCTCTCGAGTATTATCACCAGACCGGAGAAAAAATATCTGAGCATAATAAGGCAGAACGGGCAAAAAGTTCCCCATATAATTATGCTTATTTTGTACTTAATTGTGACAGGTCAAAGCTTTATAAGCGTATAGAAAAAAGAATTGATATTATGCTTGAACAAGGCCTTATTGGTGAAGTACAGAGTTTAATTAATAAGTATAAGCTTACATCTGACATGGTTTCCATGCAGGGACTTGGTTATAAAGAAATATATGCATATTTAAAAGGTGAAATTAGCATTGACGAAGCTGTATATATTTTAAAACGTGATACGAGACATTTTGCAAAAAGACAGCTTACATGGTTCAGACGCGAAAAAGATGTTTTATGGGTTGACAAGGATATATATGATACAGATGATAAGTGCCTTGATTATATGCTAAATATTTTAAAAGATAAAAGAATACTGTGACATAAATGTCAAAAGGTGCATTTGATACCTGCATTATAATAGAATAATAAAAAATACTTGTAACAAAGTAAATATAATAATATTATGTAAACAAAACTACTTTTGAAGTCGGAGATAAAAATGAAAATAATAAAAAATATAGATAATTTAAATGAATTAAAAAAATATTACCTTGAACTTGGCATCAATGAAAAGGTCTATGATTTTTGCAGCGAAACAGAAGCTTCTTTAAAGGACAGATTTGAAAAAATTGATAAAATAGCCGAACAAAACCAGATTAAGGTTATAAAAGCTATGCAGGATGCAAAATTTGCTGAGGCTCATCTTAATGGAACAACAGGATATGGGTATAATGATATAGGAAGAGATGCGATAGAAGAAGTATATGCACATATATTTAAAACGGAAGATGCACTTGTCAGACAGCAGATAACCTGCGGTACACATGCACTTACCATAGCTTTATCCGGCAATTTAAGACCGGGTGATGAGATTCTTTCACCTTGCGGTAAGGTATATGATACTCTTGAAGGAGTAATAGGCGTAAGAAAATCGAAGGGGTCGCTTGCAGAATTTGGAATTACCTATAAACAAGTTGATTTACTTCCTGATGAAAGCTTTGATTATGATAATATTAAAAACAGTATAAATGAACATACAAAGCTTATAGAGATTCAACGTTCAAAAGGTTATGATACCAGACATACACTTTCTGTCGCTGAAATCGGTGATATTATAAAGTTTATCAAGGATATTAAGCCGGATGTTATATGTATGGTTGATAATTGTTATGGAGAATTTGTTGAGACTATCGAGCCTTCTGAAGTCGGCGCAGACATGGTTGTAGGTTCTCTCATTAAAAATCCGGGCGGCGGTCTTTCTCCTATAGGTGGATATATATGCGGAACAAAAGAATGTATAGAAAACTGTGCTTACAGACTTACCAGTCCGGGACTTGGTAAGGAGGTAGGTGCTTCTCTCGGTGTCACAAGAAGTATAGCTCAGGGTATATTTATGGCACCAACTGTTACTGCATCAGCTTTAAAGGGAGCTGTATTTGCTGCAAATGTATATGAAAGACTCGGATTTAAGTCAGTCCCGGATGCAAAAGAAGAAAGACATGATATAATTCAGGCTATAGAATTTGGTAAACCGGAGCTTATACAAGCGTTTTGTGAGGGAATACAGGCTGCTGCACCTGTAGACAGCTTCGTAACACCTGTCCCTTGGGATATGCCGGGGTATGACAGTCAGGTAATTATGGCAGCCGGAGCCTTTGTATCAGGTGCATCTATAGAATTAAGTGCTGATGCTCCGATGAAAGAGCCTTATGCGGTTTACTTCCAGGGGGGACTCACATATCCGCATGCAAAGTTTGGAATTATGATGTCACTTCAAAAAATGATGGAAAAAGGACTGGTTTTGTGTTAAAATATTAGATTGATGATTATTATGTCTATGCACCACGGAGAGGTGAAAAGGAGAAGACATAATGAGTAATTTAATAAAAGATATCGCAAACTGTGAAAGACCTTATGAAAAGGCAATATTGAACGGAATTGAAACCTTGACGGATGCAGAACTTTTGGCAGTTATATTAAGAACAGGTACCAACCACGAAAGCTCTATAGATCTTGCCAATAAGATTTTGAACAGTCACAATGTTCACAAGGGATTAAATGGATTGTTTTTTATGCGGAGGGAGGATTTCCTCGGCATAAAAGGTATCGGTCAAACTAAAGCCACACAGCTTATGGCTGTTACCGAGCTTAGTAAACGTATAAATGAATCAAAGTTAAAAAAAGAGCTTTGCTTCAATAATCCGGATGCTATTGCGGCATATTATATGGAAAAATGCAAATATCTTACCAAGGAGAGAGTGTACCTTATGCTTTTTTCCAATTCTCATATGTTAATTAAAGAAATGATGCTTTCAGAAGGTACGGTCAGTTCGTCTTCGATATCACCCAGAGAAATATTTATAGAAGCTTTAAGGTATGAAGCTGTGAATTTTATTATTGTACATAATCATCCTTCGGGTTTACCTGAACCGAGTAATTCGGATATTGTAGCAACCAGAAAAATCATGGAGGCTGCAAAAATAATGGATTTAAATATGTCTGACCATATAATTGTCGGTAATGACAGTTATATAAGTCTGGCTGAAAGAGGAATTATCTTATGAGATATGATAGAAAAAAAGATATAAGTCCAAAATATCTGCTTCTTGCACTGACGATAATCTGTGTGGCGCTTATGATTATTTCTTTTTTTGCGCAGGATAAGATATCATTTATTAAAAAATATACCAATATGGTTGTTTCACCTATACAGCAGGGAATTAATAAAATAGGAGTATGGACTGATTCAAAACTTGAAAATTTAAAAGAAATTGAAGAATTAAATAAAAAAAACAAGGAACTCCAGACTCAGATAGACGATTATAAGGAACAGATTACCGTCTATCAAAATAAAATGGCTGAATTGGAAGAGCTGCGTGCTCTATATGAACTTGATGAAACATATCCTGACTATAATAAAACTGCTGCACATGTATTTGCCAAGGATTCAACCTCATGGTTTTCTATATTCTATATAGACAAGGGAACCAAGGACGGGATGTTTGTCGGTGCCAATGTCATGTGTCATGACGGTTTGGCTGGGATAATTACCGAGTGTTATGATGATTATTCAAAAGTAAGAGCAGTAATAGATGATAATTCCAATATAAGTGCCAAGATTATGCCATCAAATGCCTTGTGTACTGTTGAAGGAAATCTTAATACTTATCAGGAAGGCGTGCTTGTTGTCAAAAATATAGACAAGGATGCAAAAATAACAGTTGGAGATAAGGTTGTCACTTCACATATTTCAGAAAGATTCCATCAGGGCATAACTGTTGGTTATATAGCTGAAATAACTTATGATACAAACAATCTTACTATAACTGCAACCATTACTCCTGCGGTTGATTTTGATGATATATCAGATGTTTTGATCATAACTGATAAGAAACAGGATATAAATTAGTTATCGTAGAAACGAAATCATATAAAAATGATTAATAATGATTTATATTGTTCATTTTTTAATGGAGGAAATCATGAGAAGGGTATTAACGCTTGCGGTTCTCATAATTATAAATTTCACATTACAGTCTACAATCTTTGGTTTTCATGATATAAACTGTATAACACCGAATCTTCTTTTGATTCTTACTATGTCTTTCGGACTTATGAGAGGCAGAAAAGAAGGTCTTTTGGTTGGCTTTTTCTGCGGCTTTATGGTGGACTGCTTTTTATCCAATATCATGGGACCATTTATGCTGATATATATGATTATAGGTTATATAAATGGTTTTTTTCATAAAAATTATATGATTGAAGATGTGCTTTTACCGTTAATTGTAATAATTGTTGATGATTTAGTATTTAATTTTATGGTTTATATTATATATTTTCTTTTGCAAAGAAGACTTGAGCTTTCGGATTATTTTCAAAATATAATGCTTCCGGAAGCACTTATAACTGCGCTTCTAACAGTTATAATTTATAAGTTTTATGTTGTCGTCAACAGAAACATCAAAGAGAAAAACAGAGGTAAGGAAGCCAAATGATTCGAGAAATATTATCGTCCATAAAGGAAATTATATTAGATTATGTAAAACACAGGCTTTTTCCTGTTACAGTTGTAGTTCTTGTCATTTTTTCCATACTGATAAGACGTCTTTTTGTTCTTCAGATTATAGAAGGACAGGAGCATATGGATAATTTTATCTATAAATCCGAAAAGACATTAAATATTGATTCGGTTCGTGGCAATATATATGACAGGAACGGAAAGCTTTTAGCTTATAACGAACTATCATATTCGGTTATCTATGGTAATGATCCGGCTATTGAAAGCAAAGCCGCTGAACTTGATATGTCTGAAAATGATCTGAAAAATCAGATTTTATATAAAACAATTAACATACTTGAATCAAACGGTGATGAGATATATGTTGATTTTCCTATAGAACTTACCGATAATGGTGAATATAAATTTACCGTTAAGGATGCACAATTGAAAAATTTCAAGAAAAATGTTTTTTCCGTAACAAATTTTGATGAACTTGAGGATAAACAAAAGAATGCTTCAGCAAAGGATATTGTTGAATATTTAAAATATGAAAGATTTGAGGTCTCTGACGATTATACAGATGAAGAAGCCATGAAAATTCTCTCCTGCAGATATAAGCTTTGGCTTAACAGATATCAGCAGTATGTTCCTGTAACTATAGCCTATGATATAAGTGAACAAAGCAACGCTGCCATAACCGAGTATGGTGATGAATTGCTTGGTATGGAGGTTAGTGTTAAATCCTTAAGAAGATATAATGATGCTGTTTATTTTGCACATATAATCGGATATGTAGGCAGAATATCAAATGAGGAACTTACCGAATACAATAAGACTTTACCGGATGAAGAAAAATACAGTGGTGAAGAGGTTGTCGGAAAAACAGGCATAGAGCAGTACTGCGAGTCGGATCTAAGGGGAGAATCCGGCTATGAAACCATGTATGTTGATAATCTTGGAAAGGTTATAGAAACCATAGATTCAAAGTCGGCAGAAGCCGGAAATGATATATATCTTACGATAGATGCAGATTTACAGAAATACTGCTATGATACACTTGAAAAGGAAATTGCTTCTATTATTCTTGCAAATCTGGCACCGGTATCGTCGGTTGTAGAAGGAGAAAATGTTAAGATTCCTATAGCTGATGTATATTTTGGATTATTTAACAATAATTATCTTTCTATAGAAGCCATGACAAGATCAGACGCATCAGCCTTAGAAAAGGACATATATAATCGCTTTGATGCAAGAAAAAATGATACTCTTTCTGAAATCAACAGAATACTTACCAAAGATTTCACACCGCTTTCGGCTTTATCTGATGATTACCGGGAGTATATGGAGTATATATGTGAGATACTAAGTAAAAACGACATATTTGATAAATCACTTATAGCCGATGATGATCCTGAATTTGTTAAATATACCAATGATGAGATATCGCTTGAGGAGTATCTTAAATATGCCATAAGTATTGAAGCGATAGACATTTCTTTACTTGATGCCGAAAGTGATTATTATGACTCTGATGAGATATATATTTTATTGTGTGATTATGTAAATAATTATCTTGCATTAGATACTGAATTCGACAAACTTATTGTAAAGAATATGATAAAATCAAACGAAATTTCAGGTGATAATGTTGTAAATTTATTATATTTACAAGGAGTTTTAAATCCTGATTCAGATATAGAACTCGAAGAATATAATAATGGTCAATATGGCCCATATGAGTTTATGTTTAAGAAAATTGCCAATCTTGATATAACGCCGGCTATGCTTGCGCTTGATCCGTGTTCAGGTTCAATTGTTGTTACCGATGTAAGGAACGGAGATGTACTTGCTATGGTCAGTTATCCAAGCTATGACAACAACTATATGACCAATGAGGTTGACGCTGCATATTATAACACGCTTCTTGAAGATAAGACGACACCTTTATATAACCGAGCGTGTCAGCAAAAGCTTGCACCCGGTTCAACGTTTAAGGTTTTGTCTTCGGTATGCGGGCTTTCGGAAGGCGTTATAGATCAGGGCTCATATGTCTACTGTCCGGGCGAATTTGATAAAATCGACCCTGCCCCAAAATGCTGGATTTATCCAAGTGGACATGGTGGACTTGATGTAGAAGCTGCCATACAGCGTTCATGTAACGTTTTCTTCTATCAGGTTGGGTATTCTCTTGCATGGACTGCTGACGGAACCTACAGTGATTCATATGGATTGAGCCGGCTTGAAAAATACGCAAAGATGTTTGGACTTGGCGATTTATCAGGTGTTGAACTGCCGGAAATAACTCCAAGTATATCTGACAATGACGTCGTTCGAAGTGCCATAGGACAGGGTAAAAATTCATATGCACCGGTACAGCTTGCAAGATATGTATCAACAGTAGCCAATAGTGGTACATGCTATAATCTTACGCTGATTGATAAGGTTACCGATTATGAGGGAAATGTTTTGGTTGATAATCAGGCAGAAGTTTTAAATAATCTGTCAATATCTTCATCAACATGGAATTCTGTTCACAATGGCATGAGGAGAGTTATAACATTAAACACTCCGGGAAGTGAGCTTGTCAACAAGGTAAATGTTTCTGTAGCAGGAAAATCCGGTACAGCCCAGGAAAGCGAAATACGTCCTGACCATGCATTGTTTATTTCATATGCACCATATGAAAATCCTGAAGTATCAGTTACCTGTGTGCTGCAAAATGGTTATTCTTCCGGTAATGCGATAGAACTTGCAGGCTTTGTATATGCATATATGTATGATCCGGACAAGCTAAACGGAGCAGAAATGAAAGGTAATGTTATAAATTCAGATTAACATAACTTTTGAAAGGTTTAATTGAATATGAAGAATCCCGTTATTATTAAGGGTAATAAAGAGGGCATTCGCATGATAATTGCAAATGAAGCTTCCTTTGATGAAATTAAGGAAAGCCTCGATATTAAGTTTCAAAGCAAAAGGCGTTATTATACGAAATCCAAGCCGATTGATATTACCTTTGAAGGAAAAATATTAACGGATGATGAAATAAATGAGATACTTTCCCTTTTACAAGAAAAAGGGTTAAATATAAATAATAAAGCAACCAATACCACAAAAGAATGTAAAGATCAAAGCTTTACTGATTTACAAACAGATAAGGATGGACTGTTTTATATAGGCAATCTCAAAACAGGTCAGTCCATTAACGCGGCAACAAGCATAATAATTGTTGGCAACATTGAACAGGGCGCATCGGTTGTATCCAAAGGAAACATCATAGTGATAGGCGAATTAAAAGGTTTTGCCAAAGCGGGGGTTTTGGGTTCAGATAACGCTTTTGTTTATAAAGTTGATTAGGAGGAATTGTAAATGAGTGAAGTAATTGTTGTAACAAGTGGTAAGGGCGGTGTCGGAAAAACAACCACAACTGCCAATATAGGTAGTGCTTTAGCAAACTTAGGGTTTAAGGTTTTGCTGATTGATACAGATATCGGGCTTAGAAACCTTGATGTTGTAATGGGGCTTGAAAACAGAATTGTCTATAATATCGTTGATGTTATAGAAGGAAGCTGTAAGGCCAAGCAAGCCATTATTAAAGATAAGAGTTGTCCAAGGCTTGCTCTTTTACCAGCTGCACAGACAAGAGATAAAACTGCCATAGCACCTGAGCAGATGAAGAAACTTATTGAGGATCTTAAGCCTGAATATGATTATATTATTATTGATTGTCCTGCAGGTATAGAACACGGCTTTAAAAATGCAATAGCGGCTGCTGAAAGAGCTATAATAGTAACAACTCCGGAGGTTTCGGCCATAAGGGATGCAGACAGGATAATCGGTATATTAAATTCATGTGAAATGCCGAGAATTGATCTTGTTATCAACAAAATCAGAATGAATATGGTCAGACGAGGTGATATGATGTCTGTAGATGATGTCGTAGACATATTGTCCGTTAATCTTATCGGCACAATTATGGATGACGAATCTATCGTCGTATCTACCAACAGAGGCGAAATGATAGCAGGAAGCAGGTCTAAATCCGGCAGAACATATACATATATAGCTCAAAGAATAGCCGGTGAAACAACAGAAAATGCATATGATGATTATAGCTTTAGTATATTTAAGCTGTTAAAAAAGAAGGATAAAAATGTTCACAAAGTTCAGTCTCAAGGATTATAATTTCAAATTACTTATAATGGTAATCGGTATTATGGTAGCGGGCGTTTTGGCTGTTAATAATGCTGATGAAAGCTTTACATTCAAGCAGTCTGTCGGAGTTGGAATGGGCGTGGTTGTTATGCTTGTTGTCTCTTTTATAGATTATCATTTTATATGTAAACTCAGCTACATTATATATATCGTAAATGCTGCATTGCTTGTTTTGGTTTTACTTTTTGGAGTAAATGTAAATAATGCTACGAGATGGATAAGCATAGGAGGAGAAAATGGTATACAGATACAGCCATCAGAACTTTCAAAGGTTATGATGATTGTATTTGTGGCAGCGTTGCTTAGCAAGTATAGTGAAAAAAACAAAATTAATTCTTTTAAATGCATACTTTCATTTGCCGGATATGTTGGAATAGGACTTTTGCTGATAGCTGCCGAACCGGATCTTTCAACCACAATATGTCTTTTTATGGTTCTTGTAACCATGCTTTATGTGTCCGGTTTAAGCTATAAAATAATTGGATTGGTTTTACTTATATTTATACCGGTTGCAGGAAGTTTTTTATGGTATATACAACTTCCCGGAGATAAAATTATTCTAAAAGAATATCAGATAAACAGAATATTGTCCTTTGTATATCCTTCAAAATACGGAGAAGATTTTTCACAGCAAAATAATTCTATTATGGCAATAGGATCCGGTCAGTTAACCGGAAAAGGCTTTAACTCATCAACCATAGCCACAGTCAAAGATGCTAATTTTATTTCTGAACAGCAGACAGATTTTATTTTTTCAATCATAGGTGAAGAATTAGGCTTTATAGGAAGTGTAATTATTATTGCAATTATATTGTTAATAGTGTTACAATGTATAAAGATAGCCAGAAGATCTAAAGATACATGTGGAATGCTTCTTGCTACCGGAGTCGGTACTCTTATAGCATATCAGTCATTTATAAATATAGGAGTTGCAACTGGGGTTTTGCCTAATACAGGTATACCATTGCCATTTATAAGCTATGGGCTTAGTTCGTTATTGAGTATATCGTTAGGCATAGGTATTGTACTTAATGTAAGCCTGCAAAAGGCGCTTTACTAAAGGATAGGAGACGAGGAGATGAACATTGGGTTAATAGCACATGATGCTAAGAAAAAGCTTATGCAAAATTTCTGTATAGCATACAGGGGGGTTATGTCCAAGCACGAGCTTTATGCTACAGGTACAACAGGTCGTATGATAGAAGAAGTATCAAATCTTACTGTACATAAATTTCTTGCAGGACACACAGGTGGGGAACAACAATTAGGTTCTATGATTGAAAATAATTCAATCGATTTGATGATATTTTTAAGAGATCCTGAGACAAAGAAATCTCATGAGGTAGATATCAACAATATTTTTACTTTGTGTGATATACACAATATTCCTCTGGCAACTAATCTTGCTACAGCAGAACTTATGATAAAGGCGCTTGAAAGAGGAGATTTAGAATGGAGAGAGCTTTTTAAGCATTAAGATATTATGAGAGAAATTGTGGATTTATTTAAATCGGTAGTAATACTTGCGGTTATAGTTCTTATATTTGCCGTTTTAATAAAAGTAAATAATAAAATCAGTTCGCCTCACAGTGATGAAAAATATATTATTCCTGTAGCTGCAAACGGAACAATTTCCCAGGGTGAGCTGGATATGTCGTTTGACGATACTGTTTTATATCGGGATAATAATATTAACAGTGAGCTTTTTGATGATTGCTATTATGCACTTTTGATCAATGAAACAGATAAATATGCATATGCTTCAAAAAATGCATTTAAACGTATGTATCCTGCAAGTATGACAAAGCTTGTAACGGCTATGGTCGTTCTTGACAAGGTTAATGAAAAACAAATAAGTCTGGATGATGTTGTAAAGGTAACAAACAGCTATGATTTATCCGAAAGAGGCGGCGGTATAAATCAGCTTGGAATAGGCTCTGAGATAACAGTAAAAGACCTGTTATATAATCTTTTGATTCATTCGGATAATTATTATGCACTTATACTTGCGGATTACGTTGCCGGAAGCGAGAGTGCTTTTTGCGATTTAATGAATGAAAAAGCTTATTCTATAGGTGCTACCAATACGCATTTTGCTAATCCTCATGGTTTGGACGAGGTTAATCATTATACTACAGCATATGATATGTATCTTATAGTTAAAGAGGCGGAAAGCTACAGTGTAATAAATGATATAGACAGCCGTCAAAATTATAATTATGTTTATACCAATGCAGCAGGCGTACCTATAGAGGTTGATATAGAAGCAACAAATTACTTTTTAAACGGAGCCGCACAGCTTCCCTCTAATTATATCATCAAAGTTTGGAAAACAGGAACAGATATAGGAGCAGGAAATGCGCTTTGTATGTATCTTGAAAAAGATGGTAAAGATTATGTCATGGTAGCTTCAAGTGGGGTTTCAAAGCCTGTTTTATATGATGCTGTTGTTGCTATGCTTTGTTTGGTAAATTAAAGTCCGGGTGATTACTAATGGATAAAAAAAATAATAATATAATAAAAATTAATAGAGATATAAAGGTAAATATAGCCGGAGTAATAGTAGCATGTATTTTTTTGTATGTTGTGATAACGCTTATAATGTCCTTAAATAAAGAGCCTGTTACTACATATAATGTCAATAAAACAGACATTAATAACAATATAATCATAGAAGGCCTTGTTGTTCGAGATGAGCTGGTTCTTAATTCTGATAAATCCGGATACGTATGCTATTATATACGTGATGGTGAAAAAATCATGAAAAATTCAATGGTTTGCACAATTGATGAAACCGGACAGGTGTACAATACCATAAGCGATTCCGAAAGTTATGATGGTCTTCTTACTTCAAGTGATTATAATGAAGTAAGAAATCTTATTTCTTTATACAAGATTTCATATAAAGATGCTTCTTTTTATAATGCATATAATTTTGAAAATTCTCTAAATAACAAGGTGCTTGAACTTACTAATGAAGTTTTGATGCAGCAGGTGGGACAAAATACCGGAGCTTCGCTTGCGGCAATTTCTTCGCCTGAAAGCGGTCTTGTTACTTATTACATAGACGGTTACGAAAGTTTTAATATCGAAAATGTCAATAAAGAAGATTTTGACAAATCCGATTATAAAAAAGAAACTTTAAAAACAGGAGATATCATTTCGGCCGGTACACCGGTTGTAAAGGTTATTCCAAGTGAAAAATGGAACATTATATTGCCTGTTACCGATGAACAGATTGCAGCCATTAATGCTGTATATGGAGAGGAAGATTCAAGACTTACTTTTAAAATTAACAATTCTTCATATGATGTAAATATGCCTTATGAGATAATTTATGGTAATGATGGTAAATATCTTAACATATCTCTTGATAAATTTATGTTGAATTTTATGTCGGAACGATTTGTAAGTGTTGAGATTATTCTTGAAGATGATACAGGCCTTAAGGTTCCGGTTTCGGCTATTACGGAAAAAGAGGTATACCAGATTCCGTTATCATATCTTTCAGGTGGCGGTAATCAATCCAATAATATCAAGCTTAACGTTCAGGTTATGGGTGAAGACAATGAGATAACCATAAAGCAGATTACTCCGACTATATACAAAACAGATGAAGAATATTGCTATGTTGATCCTTTATCCTTCGAAGATACAGATGTAATACTCAATATAGACACCAATGAAAATCTTGCAGTGTCGATAATTCCGAGAGTAAATATAGAAGGGGTATATTCGGCAAATAGGGGTATAGCCGAGTTTAGAATGGTAACGGTTTTAAAAACTATCGATGATTTTGCTCTTATTAAGAGTGATGAAGCGATAAATATATATGATAATATTATCCTTGATTCATCAAAGGTATATGAAAATCAGATAATATATTAGGCTATCAAAGAGGAGAATTAAAAATGCTTAAAGAAAATCTTGATAATGTACTTGCCAATATTAAGTCGGCTTGTGAAAAATCAGGTCGAAACGAGAATGAAGTAACACTTATAGCAGTCAGTAAAACGAAGCCTTTATCGGATATTGAAGAGCTTATGACATATGGCATAAAGGAATATGGCGAAAACAAAGTTCAGGAGCTTTGCGAAAAATACGAAAATGTTTCAAGTCCGGTAAACTGGCATCTTATCGGGCATCTTCAGACCAATAAGGTAAAATATATCGTAGATAAAGCATGTCTGATTCATTCGGTCGATTCGGTTCATCTGGCATCTGAAATAGAAAAACAGGCTGAAAAAAAGGGTGTAGTCGCCGATATTTTAGTTCAGGTAAATATAGCGCATGAGGATACTAAATTTGGCATTGATGAAAACAGTGTATATGAAATGCTTGATTCTATAAAGGATTTTTCGCATATAAAGGTTAAAGGTCTTATGACTATAGCACCTTTTGTTGAAAATCCCGAAGAAAACAGGCAGTATTTTAGAAAAATGCACCAATTATTACTTGACATAAAATCAAAAAACATTGATAATATTGATATGAGTATACTCTCTATGGGTATGACCAATGATTATATGGTTGCAATTGAAGAGGGCGCTACTATGGTTCGTGTCGGAACCGGCATTTTCGGAGAACGCAATTATAATATATAAAAAACATTTTATGAGGAGATTGTATAGTTATGGCTAAGGATTCAAGTAAAAGAAGTTTTTTGGATTTCTTTAAGATGAAGGATTTAGATGATGAGGATGAATTTGAGGATGATTTATTTGATGAGGACGATGACGATGAGGATTTTGAACCTGTAAAAACTTCCAGAAATTCATTTGCAAAAAGTAAACCGGCTGAAAAACCACAGAGCTATTCAAGAACTTCAAATTATTCGGCTTCACAGGTTCAGTCTTCAAGCAGAGCTGTACAAAGTCAACAGAGTTCATATTCACAGGCAAGAACTCAGGCAAGACCGCAGAACAATAATCTTGTCGACTTTAGTTCAAACAAACAGCAAAGATCAAGCAGTTACAGGGGTGGAAGTGAAGTGTATGTAATTAAGCCACAGGAGATAAGTGAATCTCAGACAGTTGCTGATTTCCTTAATGCAGGAAAGACAATAGTAATCAATATGGAAGGGCTTGAACTTGCTCCTGCACAAAGAATTATAGATTTTATAGGCGGAGCCTGTTATGCTATAGGTGGTTCGCTACAGGCTATTTCGGCCAATATATTTATAGCTGCTCCTAGCTCAATAGAAGTTTCAGGTGATTTGAGAGAAGAGATATTAAATGAAACAACAGTTTCACCTCAGCTTGGACAGTACTAAAGATTTTAAAATATGTCTTTGAGGGTATAAATCTAACTATTTACGGGGGATAATTAAAGGATGCTTACACCGGTTGATATTCAACAAAAGAAGTTTAGAACAGGGTTGGGTTATGAAAAGAAAGATGTAAACGCTTTCTTTGAGGTTGTTGCTGATTCTTACGAAAAGTTATATCGTTCAAATGCGGAACTTAAAGAAAAGGTATTAACCTTAACGGATGGTTTACAAAACTATAAGTCTAAAGAGGCTGAACTCGAAAAGTCTATTATGATTGCTGAGAAAGACTCAGAAGATAAAAAGTCAAAGGCTCAACAGGAAGCCAAAAATATCAAACTTGATGCAAAAAACAAAGCAAAAAATATTCTTGCTGATGCAGAAAAAAAGCTGGCTGAGATAACACAAAAGATTACTGAACTTGAAACTCAGTATGCTGCGTATAAGTCAAACTTTGTATATTTTATGAAGAAGCAGTTTGAACAACTTGGTGTTGAAGATTTTGATCCTAAATCATACATAGATGAAAGATCACTTCAGACTATTGGTGTAAGCGGATCATCTAGCTCATATAAGAGCAAACCAAGTGGCCCTAATATGCCTTTCGGATCTTTTGAAGGTGATCCTCAGATGAGAGATGAGTCTACATTGGGCGGTTTTAACGGCAGTAGTGGCGGGATGTCCATGAATCCTGAAGACAGAGTAAGTACCAGTGCCGTATATACATCCAACTTAAGCGCCGGAGAAAATTTTGTTGATCCTTTTAATCCTGATGCCAACAAGAATAATGGAAGATATAATCCTTACGATGGACGTACCGTTACAGATAAGAAAAAAGGTACATCTTCCTTTACTGTAAATAAAGATGGCATGGGAAGTGGAAAATATTCATCAAGATACAATTCAAAGAACACACAGTCCAGAAAAACCGGCAATACACAAGCATCGGCAAATAAATCGACATCAACCGGTAAGCCTTCTGAAAAAACGTCCGAAAAAAAATCTGATCCTGCACCGGAGAAGAAATCATATGATAGTGCAAAAGCAGATGCGGATGCAAAGATAAAAGATATGATAGGAAGTAAGGTTTCGCAGGATAAAGTATCTGAAAGCAAAACTAAAGATTCGGCAAGTATCTCCACTTCTGAAGAAAAACCTAAAAAGGCTGTTGTAGATAATATATTTACATTTGAAAAAGATGTAAAACCAACAGCGGAAGCAAAGACAGAAAATGAAACAAAAGTTGCAGATGATTCAAAACCCGGTGATGCTTCTGAAGATATACCAACTTTAAACTTTGGCGATGGAGATGTTGAAGTGGAAACTGTCAAAGAAAGTAATCTTCTTGGAGATGGCGATGACGGTGACGGTGATGGATTTGAATTTGTTTAAATAAATATTTTATAAGGAGAGTTATATATGTTAAAAGAGGATTTAACTGTTCATGTAGATGGTAAGCCTGTATATAACATTTCATTTAATAATTCTTATGATAATCTTCCAAACTCAATTGTTGAGCTTGGATTTTCCGGAAAGAAAATATGTATAGTATCAGAAACCAATGTAGCATCCATATTTTTGGATGCTATATTAGTTTTATTTAATAATTCCGGAGTATTTAATAAGGTTACTTCATTTGTATTTAATGCAGGTGAAGAAAATAAGAATTTGGATGTAGTAAGGCAGTTATACGAAAAGCTTATAATAGAGAAATTTGACAGAAATGATTTACTTATAGCTTTAGGAGGCGGAGTAACCGGTGATCTGACCGGCTTTGCGGCAGCAACCTATCTAAGAGGAATTGATTTTGTTCAGGTACCTACAAGTCTTTTATCCCAAGTGGATTCAAGTATAGGTGGCAAGACAGGTGTGGATTTTGCATCTTATAAAAATATGGTTGGAGCATTTCATATGCCGATTCTTGTATATATGAATCAGAATTCATTAAAATCCCTTGATAAAAGACAGTTTGTATCAGGTATGGGCGAGGTTATCAAGCATGGACTTATACTTGACAAGGGGTATTACATATGGCTTAAAGAAAACTATGAAGCGATTAATACTTATAATTATGAAACCTTATGCGAACTTGTTTTTAGAAGCTGCAGGATTAAACGTATGGTTGTTGAAGAAGATCCGACCGAAAAAGGAAAGAGGGCATTGCTTAATTTTGGTCATACCCTTGGACATGCACTTGAAAAATATATGAATTTCAACCTGCTTCATGGAGAGTGCGTACTTATAGGTTCTATACTGGCATCATTGATTTCTTATAACAAGGGTAAAATCGACGAGGAGATACTTGAGGATATTATCAAATCCATAAAAGCTTATGATATACCTGTATTACCTGATGAGATAGACATAGATAAGATAATAGAATATACTAAAAATGATAAGAAAGTGACAGGAGATAAGATTAAGTTTATCTTACTTAATGACATCGGAGATGCATATATAGATATGGATGTTACTTCGGAAGATATGAAAAAGGCTTTTATGGAGTATATGGATAAATATAATTAAGACAGGATATATTTAAATGAAAGAAAAAAATATTAAAATAATGCTAATTCCCATAATAATTATAGCTTTACTTACTTCATTGGATCAGTTTACAAAATTTATTATAAAAAGTAAATTTATGCTATATGAATCAAAAGAAGTTTTAAAAAATGTATTTGCCATAACATATATTCAAAATAAAGGAGCAGCCTGGGGAGTGATGCAGGGGAAAAGGATTTTCTTTTTAATTCTTACTGTATTTGTGATTTTAGGTTGTTTTTGGATTTTATACAACATAATTGATAACCGTAAATATATTATGTTAACAACTTGCGTTATATTCCTTATTTCAGGTGCAGTCGGCAATATGATAGACAGATTTAAGCTTGGTTATGTGGTTGATTTTTTTGATTTTAAATTAATTGATTTTCCTGTATTTAACGTTGCGGATATATATGTAACCGTAAGTATGTTTTTAATTCTTTTTCTTATGATTTTTAAATATAAGGAAGAGGATTTTGATGAGATTATCGGGAAAAAAAGTAATATAGAATCCGATATAAAAGCTTTTATGGATGAGGAAGATAATGAAACTATGGATGATGGTATATCGGATGACTCAGACAAGGATTAGGTCAAAATGGAAGATTTAAGAATTATTGCAGATGAAAATTATAATGATTTTTTTGGAATCAGAATAGATAAATTCCTTTCTGACGAGCTTGATGACTATTCAAGGGCATATATTCAAAAATTGATTGAAAACGGCTGTATAACTGTCAATTTGAAGCCTGTAAAGGCCAATTATAAGATTAAAGCTGATGACATAATTGATATCGACATACCTGAGCCTGAAATAATAGAAATTGTTCCTAAGGATATTCCACTAAATATTGTATTTGAAGATAAGGATATTATCGTGGTAGATAAACCTAAGGGAATGGTTGTTCATCCGGCACCGGGGCATTTTGATGATACGCTTGTAAATGCACTTATGTATCATTGTAAAGATTTATCAACCATAAATGGCGTTATGAGACCGGGTATAGTCCATAGAATAGATATGGATACATCAGGACTTTTGCTTGTATGTAAAAATGATACATCACATAAGGTTATGGCTGAAAAGTTTAAAGTCCATGATATTAATAGAATTTATACAGCAATTTGCTACAATCACTTTAATGATGAAAAAGGAACTATAGATAAACCGATTGCAAGATCAAAAAATGATCGAAAGAAAATGGCTGTAGATTCAAAAGGCAGGAGAGCCGTTACACATTATCGCGTAATTAAGAATTTGAAAGAAAATATGTCCTTAATAGAATGTAAACTTGAAACAGGACGTACACATCAAATAAGGGTTCATATGGCAAGTATAAATCATCCGTTACTGGGAGATTTGGTATATGGACCTAAATCAAAAAAATTTAATCTTGAAGGACAGACTTTACATGCCGGCGTTCTTGGATTTAATCATCCGATAACCAATGAATATATGGAATTTAAATCAGAACTTCCGGATTATTTTAAAAAAGTTTTAAATGTTCTTGACCAGTAATTTGCATGACGTTTAAATAAATTTGATTACACAACGCATAACACAAAAAAGAATAAATGTGTTATGCGTATTTTTATTTAAAAACACTAAAAAAGTTAGATTTTATGCGGGTTTTTCTTGACAGAAAGAGTGTAATATGGTATATTAAAAGTAATCCAATTATTCGCAAAACTCAGGTTTTACGAAAAGATATGCACGATAATATGCGAAGTAGTGAGCAAACTTGTTTACGAGCTGTTGCATGAAAATATGCATGAAAACCAAGGAGGTACTCTTTATGGCTGAATTAACATATCAACAGCAAATCGACATGCAAAATATAGATTTAATCAGAAATATATCCAAGGAGCTTCCGGATTATATGCGTCATTTCTTTCGCTCAATCCAGCAAAGCAAATCCTCACGTACCAGACTTGGTTATGCGCGTGACATAAAAAACTTTTTTGAATATATTGTTGAGGCTTATACGGACGCACCTTTAAATTCGCCCAAGGATGTTACTTTGGATATTCTTTCGTCCATAAATGCGATTTTCATTGAGGATTATGAGGATTATCTTCAAAAGTACTCTAAAAACGGCCGTATTTACACTAACGATAAAGCATCAATTAAGCGTAAATTATGCTCTCTTAGTGTTATGTATACCTATTTTTATAAAAATGACATGGTTTCCGGCAATCCTATCAATAAAATCGAGCGTCCGCGTCTTAAAGATAAACAAATCACCCGTATGGACTATGATGAGGT
Organism: uncultured Lachnospiraceae bacterium; assembly: GCA_902800325.1. GTDB lineage: Bacteria > Bacillota > Clostridia > Lachnospirales > Lachnospiraceae > Coprococcus_C. Next base: position 39,838 of record CADCDW010000015.1, on the reverse strand, counting down.
TGCAAACTTCCTTGATACTGTCGAATACGGCGTTAATTTGACCGATAAGCAATTACAATATCATGGTAAGGCTAAAAATCGCGATTTGGCGCTTTTAACGCTTATGTTAAGTACAGGTATCCGTATATCCGAATGTGTAGGTTTAAACATAAATGATGTTGATTTTAAGAATATGTGCATAAAGGTTACCCGAAAAGGTGGCAAGGAAGCTCTTGTTTATTTTAGTGATGAAGCTGCCGGGCCTCTTAGCGTATATATTGACGAAAGAAAGAAAATCGATGCTGTTTCCGGTCACGAAAATGCTCTTTTTCTATCTTCTCAAAGAAAACGAATCAGCGTTCGTACCGTTGAAAATATGGTTAAAAAATACGCTCAGTCTTCGGTTCCTTTAAAGCATATTACGCCACATAAGCTTCGAAGCACCTACGGAACCAATCTTTACCGCGAAACCGACGACATCTACCTTGTTGCCGATGTTTTAGGCCATAGCGACGTAAATACCACCAGGAAGCACTATGCTGATATGGATGATGACCGCAAACGCCGTGCAAGGAATAAGGTTACTCTCAGGGAAAGTTGAATTATCTTTATAAATATTACCATAATAATATTATGTAAACAAATTTATAATTACTAAAATTATAAGGGAATATTCTTAAATAAATTAAGATTATTCCCTATATTTAATCTATATTAATTAAATATTTTTTTATTGTATCATAAAACAATTCAGCGTTAGAAACCTGTTCAGTAACGTCTTGCTTGGAAATAACAGTAAAGTCTCCGTAATCGCTATCACTTCTAACTGTCAAGGCGTCTCCTATTATTTCTGAAAAAGATTTGTCAAAAACTCCGGTTTTTATATATTTTTCTCTGAAATACGAAACATTTCCTGAATGTCTTTTAAATTCTACACCATCTAATGCTAGTATGCTTCGAATTGAATGGAAAATACAATAATATGCTCTATTTGTTGCATCTTCATATAATTCATGTTCCAATAATGTTTTTGCAGCCTGTAAACAATTTTTTGCTTTTTCTAAACGGTATTTTGATAAATCTTTTTTAGTATTTATATTATTAACATCATCAGCGCTGTTCATATAATACCACCCCGTCTTTCTGAACATTTTGGTAAAATGGCAAGATACTCATTTTGCTGTAAAATGTATCTTTATCATTCACAATTAGTGTTACAGTTACATTGTTTTCCAAACTTGCATCACTTGATACTGTTGAAAGACATTTTCTGTATTTAGGTAAATCAACTCTCGGACAATTTAACAAAAACATAATATCTACATCTGAATCATCTTCAAAATCACCTCTTGCATATGAACCAAAAAGTATAATTTTGAAAATTATATCTCCTAAAGAATCAATGCTTTTTTTCACTACATCTTTTTTTACAACTTCTAAATCTGCCATATTATCACCACCTTTTGTTATATTATAATTAGTATAACTTAAACATAAGGAAATATTAATTTATGATTATGTTCGGATTTGTTTTTTTTAGATTTATTAGGAATTAAAATATACTCCTTAATCCATCGATTTAATCACATCTATAATATAATCAACCGTTTTATCTATATCCATAAGACTGCTGTTTACGAATATATCATAGCTGTCTAAAGAAGCCCATTTCTTTGATGTATAATAATTATAATATGAAGCACGTCCTTTATCTTCTTTAATAATCTGACTTCTTGCTTTATCTTCCGATAAATCAAAACGATTCATTATTGTTTCGATACGTTTTTCAAGAGGTGCAAATATGAACAATCGAACAAGGTTTTCATTATGTCTTAAAGCATAATCGGCACATCTTCCTACAAATACACAAGGTCCTTCTTCTGCGATGCTTTTAATTGTATCATAGGTTGCCTGAAATGCCTGTTGATTTAAGTTGGCATGATAACCTGTACTTGTAAAACCATAACTGTAAGGATCCATTACAAGTGAATATAAAAAGCTCTTTGATGGTTTTTCATCTAAGCTTTTAAGTAAATTCTCGCTCAATCCGCTTTTTTTGGCGGTTTCATTTAAGAGCTCCTTATCATAAAATGTGTAACCCAGCTTTTCTGCAAGTTTTCTTCCGATTTCACGTCCGTTACTTCCAAATTGTCTTCCTATAGTTATGACTGTTTTTTTACCCATAATAAAGACCCCCTTTTAAGTAAATAAAAATGATATAATTATCTGTTTTTTGATAAAGTAATTATATCATTTTTTTCTATATAAATCTATATTTTTATTTATGAGAGTTTATCTTAATTATAGTTTGCTTAAATGAGATTTTTTTTAATATCCATAATAAACTTTATCAAATATTTGCATATCCACCTGTTAATAATATTTTTTCTTTTAGCTTTCCAGCAGATTTAAAGCCACTGTCAATCAGTTCATTAGCAGCATTATTAATTGCATTTTCAAACAAATCCGCTAAATTGTCAAAAATATTCATAGCATTTTTCTTGGTAAAGCCAATATCCTTTGCAGCAATTATAAAGTTTTCTCTGTTTATTTTATCAATATCAACCTCTCCACCTATGAAGAAGCTCATATCCTTAGTCAGTCCATAAACCCTTGTACTAACTATATCATAAGCAGGTGCAAGTTTTATTTTACGTAGCTTATCATCATACAATAATGAAAGATTTTTAATATGACAATCAGTATTACCAATTAAATAATTAAAGCATATCATCTGCCATAGTTTATTTTGATCAGTTATAGGATCACTACAATTATTGCGTATCAGATTAAATATACGTTTTAAATATCCCTCATCGCTTTTTTCATACTTGTCTTTAGAAGGTATTGCCATAGCCTGAGCAAAATCCTCCTGATGAAGACGATTAGGAACTTTAAGATTATTTGCTTTTTTATTTTGAATAAATGTTCTGTCATATCTTTCAGTAGCATAAAGTAATTCATCCGTATCAGAACCAGTGTTTATAATAAACGATTTAGGAACATCTAAACTAAGATTTTTATCATTGATGACTATATCATTTAAACGTATATGACTCTGCTTTATAATATGAGTACTGGGTGCATCACCCTTTGGTAGATACCAATCTTTGTTTTTGGCATCATAATATAAGCCTACCTTACCGGAGGCACCTGTTAAAGATAAATGCGTTTCCATCAGGATTTGGGTTGATTTTGTAGCCCCTTCCTTGGCTAATGCCTTAACCTGGTCCATATCAAGTTTCTCGTATGTATCATATTCAGTGCTGTTTTCATCTGAAACAACCTTTATGGCTCCGATACATTCACGTCCAAGAACAGAAAGAATTGTAATATAATCATTTTCATCAGTTTTTATCCAGTTGGCTACAGCTTTTCTTGAAAAACCTTCAGGTAACAAGCCTTCAAAAAATATACGGGTAACATCTGCTGAAAATGCATCTTTTTTTAAAGGCAAGGATATTGATATTGGCATGCTGTATTCGGAGTCAAGATAACTTTCTTTGTATTGGAAGCATGAATCAATATATGAGTCACCGGTTATATATCCGACTAATCGTTGTTTTCCTTCAATTTCTATATATACACTAAGCTTAATCATATATCTTTCAACCTCTTTCATTTAAAACTACATCGATTCCCAGAAGGTTAGCCAGATATATAGCTTTACCGATTTCGGTAGTGGACTTACCATTCTCCAAATCAGATATAAAGCTTGCACTTATACCGGTTACATCACTAATATATTTTTGTGTATATCCAAGCTTTTTCCTTCTTTTCATAATTACATCTCCAAAAGATTTAGTATCATTTATTTTCATCTATTCCTCCTGACATAGCTGTACGGCTAAATTTAAAACCAAATGAAATAAAAATAGTCGTACGCCTATATTTTATAAATTGTATTATAAATTAGGTCGTACGGCTATGTCAAGAATAATTAAAATTTAATATTTATATTAAATTTACGTTAGTTCGTTATAACAGATATAGATAGTTTACTTTAATTTATCTCGGCGCCATAAGCTTGGTTATTCCAGCTTTAAGCCCGTCTATTGTAAGCGGATACATATCATAAATCTCTGCTAAGGTTCGTTCTGATTCCATCCATGCAAGATCGTTTAGCTTGCCATGAAATCTCGGATTAAGCCATATAGCTTTCTTATACTTATCACGTAAAAGCTTATTCCATTCGTAACCGCTTCGTCCGTCATTAGGTCCGCGATAATTGCCATTTACGTCAAATAATTCTTCAGGTGCCATCTGTGCATCACCCACAATTATAACCTTGTAATCCTTGTCAGTATGTCTGAAAAGGTAATCCAGATCAACCCAGTTTCCCATCTCACATTCTGCGTCCTTATAAACCTTACTGTAGATACAGTTATGAAAATAATAGGTTTTAACGTCTTTGAAATGATTTGCTTTGTGAACTGCCTGAAATAAATCATTACACAGTTCTGAAAAAGGCATCATGGTTCCTCCGCAGTCAAATAAAAGTAAAAGCTTGACGGAGTTCTTACGTGGTTTATCAAATTCAAGCTTAAGATAGCCACCGTTATTGCAGGTAGAATCTATGGTTTTGTCAAGGTCAAGCTCGGTTTTGGCTACATCAAGCCTGGCGGAAAATTGTCTTAATCTTCTGAAAGCCATCTGAAACTGCCTTATATCAAGGGTTTTATCATGTCTGAAATCCTGATATTTACGCTCTCCCATTACCTGAAAGGCTGACTGCTGACCGGGATGTCCGCCGATACGAAGTCCGCCGGGATTACGTCCGCTGTGACCAAAGGCTGAACCGCCGCTTGTACCTATCCAGTAATTTCCGCCATTATGCTCCTGATTTTGCTCGGTAACACGCTCGCGGTACATTCTCTTGGTTTCAGCCATATCACGCTTTTGTATATAGCTGTAGATATCAGCATTAAGCTTTGATGTGTCCATTTCTCCTTTATCAAGGAATTTCATAATGATTTCCGGAGGCATCTCCATATCTATATGGACATTTTTAAAATATTCCATAAATGCCATATCAAACTTATCATAATCTGATTCAGTTTTAACAAGTATCATCCGACCGAGATTATAAAGCCCTTCAAGCGATGAATAAGCAAGTCCCTTATCTAAGGCTTCCATAAAGGTTATCCACTCGGTAAGCGATACATTTAATCCCTTCTCGCGAAGTACATATAAAAAATCAGTAAACAATTAACAGATTCTCCTCTTATACGAATATTACTTATAAATAATAAATAATGAACTAATTAAACTCAGCATCTAATTTTTAATATTAAAAACAATTTCGGGTATTTTTAATATTAAAAGCAATTTCGGGTATTTTTAATATAAAAAATTATTTCAGTTCTTTTTATATTTAGTATAATTTCTAATATATTTTTCTCTTATTAACTATGTCAACATCCTCATCTTTTTTAATCAATACTCCGAGATAAGGAAGCTTTTGTCTTATGGTTTCAGGATCTATGCCGCCTATGGTAAGTGCATTGAGCCAATCAATTAATTCAGATGTACTCGGCTTTTTTCTGACTTCTTTTATGCTTCTTATCCAATAAAAGGTATCCATAGCCTGTTTCAGAAGATTTTCATCTATATTATCAAAATGAACTCTTACAATTTCATCCATTTCTTCTTTTTCAGGAAAAGAAATGTAATGAAATATACATCTTCTGAGAAATGCATCCGGAAGTTCTTTTTCGGCATTAGAAGTGATTATAACTATAGGTCTTGTTTTAGCCTTTATAGTCTCCTTTGTTTCATGTATATAAAATTCCATTTTGTCAAGCTCCCAAAGTAAATCGTTCGGGAATTCAAGGTCTGCTTTATCTATTTCATCTATAAGCAGTATAACCTGTTTCTCGGACTTAAATGCTTCACCGAGCTTACCAAGTTTGATATATCTTTTGATATCGTCTACACCCTCCTCACCAAACTGGCTGTCATAAAGTCTTTGGATGGTATCATATACGTAAAGACCGTCCTGAGCCTTTGTAGTAGATTTTATATTCCATATATAAAGTGGCATATCAAAAGCCTGACTTATAGCTTCTGCAAGCATAGTTTTTCCGGTTCCCGGTTCACCTTTAATTAGTAATGGCTTTTCTAAGGCTCTTGCGACATCAACTGCAGCCATAAGCTCCGGTGAAGCCACATACTCTTTAGAGCCGGTAAATTTCATTTCGTTCATATTATAGTATTTCCTTTCTTTTTTATTTCGTACCTGATTTACACTGATAAATAAGATATATGCGTAGCTCGCTGTCGCTCACGCTATGCTTTTTCCTTCTTGTTCATACTTCTTTGATAAATATAAGTATACGCGTAGCTCGCTGTCGCTCACGCTATGCTTTTTCTTCTTGTTTATACTTCTTTGATAAATATAAGTACACGCGTAGCTCGCTGTCGCTCACGCTACGCTTAGTACTTTATTTATCAAAGAAGTATTAACATATATATATTATTTCTATTCTCTGATCTGTCCGTTACCATAGATTATATATTTGGTGGAGGTAAGTGCTAATAGTCCCATAGGACCGCGGGCATGAAGCTTTTGCGTGGATATTCCTATTTCGGCTCCAAAGCCAAACATAAATCCGTCAGTAAATCTTGTTGAAGCATTAACATATACGCAGGCTGAGTCAATTTCATCAAGGAATCTTTGTGAATTTTCATAATCCTCTGTAATTATGGCTTCCGAATGTCCTGTACTGTATTTATTGATATGTTCGATTGCTTCATCTATATTATCTACAACCTTTGCCGAGATTATCTTGGCAAGATATTCTGTACCATAATCTTCATCAGTAGCAGGCTTTATGTATGATGAAATCGAAACAGCGGTTTCATCGCCTCTTATCTCACAATCATTTTCACTGAGCATTTCAACTATAAGCGGAATAGCTCTGTCGGCGATATTTTTATGTATAACAAGTGATTCACATGCATTACATACACCTAGCCTTTGAAGCTTTGCATTTTGTATAATCGGTATGGCTTTATTTAAATCAGCAGACTCATCTATAAATATATGGCAGTTACCGGTTCCGGTTTCTATAACAGGAATAGTCGCATTTTCAACCACAGTTTTTATAAGTCCGGCACCACCTCTTGGGATAAGCAAATCTACGTATTTATTAAGACGCATGAACTGTTTTGCAACTTCCCGGTCTGTATCCTCTATAAGATTTACGGCATCTTCTGTAATGCCTGATTTTCTAAGTGCTTCTTTCATGACCTTTATAAGAGCTATATTGGAATGAATACAATCACTTCCGCCTCTTAATATAACTGCATTACCTGTCTTAAAAGTAAGTGCAAATGCATCAACAGTAACGTTAGGTCTTGATTCATATATAATGCCGATTACACCTATAGGAACTCTTTTTTGACCTATTAAAAGTCCGTTAGGACGTTTTTTCATAGAAAGAACTTCTCCGATAGGATCTTCCAATGCTACTACTTCCCTAACACCCTCGGCTATCCCATCAAGTCGATCTTTCGTTAATTTAAGTCTGTCAAGAAGTGCTTCTGACATTCCTTTATTTTTGGCATATTCCATATCGTTGGCATTGGCAGCTATTATTTCATCTGCATGTGCAACAATTTCATCAGCAACATTTAAAAGTGCATTGTTTTTCTCATTTTGTCCAAGCTTTGCCATAAGTCTTGATGCGGCCTTGGCACGGACACCTAATTCTTCAAGCATATTATAACTCCTTCCATTTTTACATATTGTTATATAGTTTTTATGGATATATTGATTTATACGATTGTTCGTTCTTCTGTAATTATTATGTCAGGTTTAATATCGTGGCCTTCTGTGGGAATTTCAGGATAGACCTGTAATTCAAAACATGGTGCTACTGTTTTACAACAGGGGTATTTGGCCATATATCTGTCATAATATCCGCCGCCATAACCTATTCGTTCTTTTTTTTCTGAAAAAACAGCTCCCGGCATAACTATAAGAGTATTATCATCAGGTGAAAGAATCTTATCAGAATCAGGCTCTTTTATATCATATGCACCTGTGATAAGCTTCGTATCCGGAGTATAAGCATAAAATTCCATCGTCTTATCTATGACACGTGGAAGCCAGACATTTTTCTTATCTGTAAAACACTGTTTCATAAGCGAAGTTAAGTCTACTTCGTTTTTTATAGCCATATAAAGACAGACATCCGTCGCATTTTTATATGCAGCAAGCTCTGTTATCTCGTAACAGATACCTCTCGATATATATTCAGCTTCTTTTTTATCAAGTGCTTCTCTCATAGATAAAACACTGTCTCTAAAATCTTTTTTTGTCATATGATTCCTCGATTATTTTTATTAAAAAAAACTTTAAATATAATAAGTATAGAATGTTTCGGTTTACATAATTTTATTTTTCTTTTTGGGGATATCTCTTACATGTGTAATAGAACCATCTTTTTCCTGTATATTTATATTATCCAACTGTGCTTTTAAATTGCCTTTTACACTGTCTATAAATTCTCGTCTTAAAACTGCCTGTTCTTTCTTTTCTTCCTCGGTAAGACCACCCGGAGTTTTGCTTTTATGGGCAAGTTCATTTATTCTTTTGATTTTTTCGTCAGTCATATTTTATTGAACTCCTAAAAATAATAAATATTATTTAATCCTATGTTTTAATATTCTAATTTTTATATCCTTTATTTACAATAAAATCAAATGTATCAAACGCTTCCGAGTCATGAGCTATAAAAAGCGTTCCTACGTCTTCACCGTCTATAAGCTGATTGATTACTTCAAGATCCTCGGCACTTAAAATAGCCATATCTGCACCTGAATCTGTTGCTATACGTGCTGCAGATATCTTTGTTGACATACCGCCTGTACCGTACATAGATATGGCATCTTTGGCCATACCGTCAATTTTTTCGTTTATCTCTTCAACAATAGATAATTTTTTGGCATCAGGGTTTTTATGAGGATCATCTGTATAAAGACCATCTATATCTGATAATATAATCAACAGATCTGCATTTATAAGATGAGCAACTATAGCTGAAAGAGTATCATTATCACCAAATTCTATCTCTTCTGTAGCAACAGTATCATTTTCATTGACTATAGGGATTATACCCTGTTGAAGTATTTCATTTAAAGCGTTTTCGGCATTTTGTCTTCTTTCGTCATTAGTTATGGCATCAAATGTAAGAAGTACCTGGGCAGCCAGATGATTATATTCCATAAAAAGCTTTTGATACATCATCATAAGCTGAGCCTGTCCAACAGATGCACATGCCTGTTTTAACGAAACTGTCTTAGGTTTATAATTAAGCTTTAAAGTCTGTCTTCCGACTGCTATGGCACCGGAAGAAACAAGTATTACATCCTTATCCTGATTTTTAAGATCGCATATAATCCTGACAAGTTTTTCCATCCTTCTGAAATTAACAAGTCCTGTTTCATCATGCATAAGAGATGATGAGCCAATTTTAATAACAATCTTCTTTTTATCTTTTAATTGCTCTCTGTAATTCATTTTCTCCTCACAAATTCTGATATAATATCAATTGATTATATCTATATAGTTTATATAGTTTATATAAATTTTTTAAATATGATTTATCAAATATATCTGACAGATATAATGGATAAAACATCTGATATATCAGACCAATATATTAGACAAAATATCTGATATATCAGACCAATATATTAGACAAAATATCTGATATATCAGACCAATATATTAGACAAAACATCTGATATATCTGTACTTTAATTCCTGTTATAAATATATTCTGCCACAGCCTCGGCAACTTTAATTCCGTCAATAGCCGCAGATGTAATACCACCTGCATAGCCTGCACCTTCACCACATGGAAATATTCCATTAAGATTGCTCATATAGTTCTCATCGCGTGGAAGTTTTACAGGTGAAGATGTCCTTGTTTCAACTCCTGATAAGACAGCATTATCATCACCGAAGCCTTTTAATTTATGGTCATAATCGGCAATTGCTTCAATTATAGCATTATTTACATATGCTGGCAAACAATTATTGAGATTTCCGAGTGAATATTTTCCTTTAATATCCGGTTTTATCTCTCCAAGAGAAACGGATACTCTATTTTCTTTATAATCCTTAAAAAGCTGTACGGGAATAGCTCCTTTTCCTTCTTTAAAGGCGGCTTTTTCAAATTTTTTCTGGAATTCCACTCCCGATAAAACACCGTATTCGCCAAAGCCTTCATTTATATAATCTTCAGGTGTTACATTACAGACTATGGCACTGTTGGAATTGCGGCCATCTCTTGCATGATTACTCATACCATTTACAACACTTTGATTATCATCCGAGGATGCATTTACAACATAGCCTCCCGGACACATGCAAAAGCTATATACATTTCTTCCGTCCGAAGTATGATATGTCATTTTATAATCGGCTGCAGGAAGATTTTTATCTATATTTTGTTCGCCGAGTTGAGCTTTATTTATAAGCATTGAAGGGTGTTCTATCCTAAGTCCGATTGCAAAAGGTTTTGGTTCCATATTGATTTTAGTATTGCTCAGATATTTAAAAGTATCTCTTGCGCTATGTCCTGTAGCCAGTATGAGTGCAGAGGTTTCTATAAATTTTTCTTCGTTATTTATATTTGAAATATATCTGATTAAAAGCTTATTATCATTGTATGAAAAACCGACAAAACGGGTATTGAACATAATTCTTCCACCAAGTTTTTCAATTTCATATCGCATATTTTTCATAACATTTCTAAGCTCATTTGTACCTATATGTGGCTTAGAAAGATAACTTATGTCAAATGGTGCGCCAAAGCTTATAAAATCATCTATAACAGCTCTTATTCTCCCTGTTTTGTCCTTTACGCCCGTATTGAGCTTTCCATCCGAAAATGTTCCTGCACCGCCCTCACCAAAAGATACATTGGATTCGGGATTGATTTTATTGTTATTCCAGAAATTTTCAACATCTTTTATTCTTTCGTCAACAGGTTTACCGCGTTCGATAATGATAGGTTTAAAACCCATACGGGCAAGATAAAGTCCCGCAAAATATCCTGCCGGACCTGCTCCTATTATTATAGGAGATATGATGTTTTTGGAAGATAAATCATATACCGGATGTTGATATATAATATCATTGGTAGACATAATATTATTATTGTTTCCTTCTTTTGAAAGTATTGATTTTTCAGAATCAGATTTAATATCCAATGTCAATATAAATTGAAGCCTGTTTTTATCTCTTGCATCCAAAGATAGCTTAACAAGCTTTTTTATTTGAAATGAAGATGTTTTCATAACTGATTTGATTTTTTTATGTATTTCCAGATTGTTATTTAAAATATCTAAAAGATTTTCTTTGTTTAATTTTTTTATATCTAAACAATCTACACCTATCTTAATTTGATTTAATCTTATCATATATACCCTTTCCTGCCCTTATGCCTGATATAATTGCATAAGTAAGATTATAGCCGCCGCATAAACCGTCTATATCAGTTAACTCACCTACAGCATATAAGCCGGGTTTGTCCTTTATACTCATATCTTTTGGATTTATTATATCAAGTGATATACCGCCCGCTGTTACCTGTGCGTTGTCAAAATCCCTAAGTCCGGTTATTTCAAGTTTAAAACTGTGTAATGCCTTAATTAAGGCTAAAATATAATCCTTATTATATCTGTCTGTATCATATATATCATTAAATAATGTATTGTCAATTATATAACCGGCCAATTTATCGTTTATCAGATTATTCAATATAGCTTTTGCCTTACGGAATTTATTAAGCTCAAACAATTCAAAGATTGTTGAATCATTTACATCAGGAATAAAATCTATGGAAACATATGGCTTTTCACCATTTTTTAATACTTTTCCGGCTTTTCCGGAAAGATTAAATATCATAATTCCTGACAGACCGTAATCATTAAACTGGATTTCGCCTTCCTGATCCGCAATTTTTTTATTATCTGAGTAAAGTGTTGCTTTTGCCTTGACTCTGACACCGGCCAGGCTACTCATATCTTCTTTGGTATTTAGACCGCACAAAGCCGGTCTTAAATCTGTATAGCCAAGATTTAACTTATCAGCCAGCTTATAACCTGCATCAGAGCCTCCGAGGCTTTTATAGCTCTTACCGCCACAGGCCAAAACAACATTTAAAGCCTTTATTTGCTCATTTGGGGTATAAACTGTATAAAAACCGTCTGATTGATTTATATCCTCGATACGAGTCTTTAAATGCGTTTTAACACCGTATTTTTTTAATGTATCTGTTAAAGCCCACATGACAGATGAACTCTGCAGGGAATGAGGATATACATAATTATCTATATCATATGTAACTATCCCGACAGAATAGAAAAAATCTATTATTTCCTTATCGGGATTTTTCTTATCAAAGAGCTTATTTAAAAATGAAACGTAATCATTATTATCGGAATTATAATATAAAGCATAATTATCATCAAATATATGATTGGTTATATTACATCTTCCGTTTCCTGTTGCATATATTTTTTTACCAAGCTTAGCTTCTTTTTCAAGTATTATACAACTAAGCCCCATTCGGGCAGCAGTTATGGCACAGGATATACCGGATGCACCACCACCGATTATACACACATCGTACATACGCTCTCCTATCATAATACTTCATAAGATAAAACAGTATATCATATACCTCGATAAAGTAGATTTAACTTGAAATAGATTCAAGAAAATCAAATAATTCCTCAAGAGTCTCAAATGAAATATTATTTTTTATCTTTTCAAATTGTTCTTTATCAAGTAAACTCAGTACTCCGGCATCAATATCCGTAAATTCATAAACAGTATCTAAATCGTTATAATATACGATTACATATCCGTCCTTTATACCGAGTATATATCTATCCTTTGATGAATATTTTTTATTGTTTATAAATGAACTAACGCTTTCCGATTCTTTTTTATCAGATTCATCCGACAACATATCTTCTTCATTGAGATTATCATCTTCTATTATATTTTCGGTTAAGATTATATCTTCTACAGGCTTCTTTTTACTGTGATTGTATAATGCGTTAGCTATATAGTATGAAACAATAAATATAGTTATTAATAAACTAAAATATAAAAATAATTTCTTCATGGCATTCACTCCCTGAAGAAATTATTTCCTAAAATTTATTAAATTATTCAATAACTATAGCAGCCGGAATTGTATAATCAAATACAGTTACAAATGTGTTACCCGGATTAAGCCTGAGTTCAGTGCCGTCTTCATAGAAATATTTCGGAACACCGTTAACCATCTTCCAATTAACTTTAACATATTGACCATCAGTAAAGTAATATGCATATAAATTACTGTCACGCCATGAAACAAAGTGATAATATCCTTCTTCGTCGGTAGTATACTCGACCATCATAATGATAACATTTTTGTAACTTAACTGCTCACCGGTTACGGCATCAATCTGTTTATCACCATACTGATATCTGTAATATCTTCCATCTGCTTCATTATACTCAAATGTTGGAGTACGGCTGTCACTAAAAGCAGTACATACTTTTTTACCCGGTTCACCATTTTCGAGTGGCTTGTCCTTGGTATTGAAGCTGAACATCTTTTCATAATTATCGCTGTGCTTATAATCATAACCTTTGTATTCGATACCTGAAGCTATAAGCTCGCTGTTAGTAAATACATTATGAGGAGCAGGCTTATCATCTGAACGATAATACATTATTTCACCGAGAACTATACCATTTAAACTTGCTATACTAGGATCACTTTCAATCATCTCCTGAGCTGATGGAGACCAACCGTAATGAGCATAAAAACCGTCAAACATCTTTGCAAGCTGAACATGAGGAACTCTTGCACTTCTTATCGGTCCAAGCTTTTCTATGTCATCATAATGATCAAATACGCATAAAAATCTTGTGATACCGCCTTCAACAAGTATTTCATAGGTTATAGCTGCCTGGGAAATCCCTGACTGAGGCATAGCATCAGAAATGTTGTTTATCATGATACAAAACGGTTTCATGTTTTCATATTTTTCGTCTATCCACTCGCCTGTAAGATCACTTATAATATATCCCTCTCTGGAAAGAATTGAAATGTCTTCAGCATCTCCATCCATAGTTGCTACAGGCTTTATATCTATAGCTGATGTTGTGGTTTCCGCCTCAGTTGTTTCCTTTTTCTTGCCACAGCCTGAAAAAAGCATGGATATCACCAAAGTGCTGACAAGTAAAGCGGTTTTTTTCTTAGTTTTCTTCATAATCTCTTGTATATCCTTTCATTTTTAAAATTTCTTCCTGTTTATTCTCCATAATAATGCGCTCGTCATCATCGATATGATCATAGCCAAAAAGATGGAGCATGCTGTGAGCAACTAAAAATGCAAGCTCACGATAAATTGAATGATTGAATTCCACAGCCTGAGATTTAATTCTGTCAACATTAAGTATTATATCTCCGAGCATAAGTTCATTGCTGTCCTGATTAAAATAATCTATGGAATCTTTTTCTATCATACTAAAATCGGCAGCAGTTTCATATTCAATCAAAGGGAAGGATAATACATCAGTTGGAGCATCTATATCACGATATTCATTATTAATAGCTCGTATTCCTTCATTGTCGGTAAATATAACATTTATCTCACATTCAAATGGACAATCTACATAATCCAGGGATGCGTTAATTATTTCATTGGTTATTTCCCGATAACGAGTCGGAATATCAAAATTAAGTTCGTTTTCTATATATACACTCATTACTATCCCTCATCTAACTTTCTCATTATACACTAAATCTGCCATATAATCAAGCAAATTACCGTATATATTGTACTCAAGTAAAATTATTTGTTTTTATTATTATGTGTTTTATTGCTTTTAAGCTTATTTTCATACATTTCATAAGCATTGACTATTTTTTGAACCAGTGGGTGCCTTACTACATCATCACTTGTAAAGTTGATTACGGCTATTTCATCTATTTTATTTAAAACAGATAATGCAACTTCAAGACCGGATTTTTCGTTTGGTGATAAATCCTTTTGTGAAAGATCTCCGGTAATTATCGCTTTTGAGCCAAAACCTATTCTTGTTAAAAACATCTTCATCTGAGCAGGAGTGGTATTTTGGGCCTCATCCAAAACTATATAAGCATTATCAAGGGTTCTTCCTCTCATATAGGCTAAAGGTGCAACCTCAATCAGACCCTTTTCCATATTTTTCATAAAACTTTCCGCACCCATGATTTCATATAAAGCGTCATACAATGGTCTGAGATACGGATCAACCTTACTTTGCAGATCACCCGGCAAAAAGCCGAGTTTCTCACCTGCTTCTATGGCAGGTCTTGTAAGTATTATTCGATTAACTTCATTGTTTTTAAAAGCGGTTATAGCTTTTGCCATTGCAAGATAAGTTTTTCCTGTACCGGCAGGTCCCGTACCAAAGACAATCATATTTTTATCAATAGCGTCTACATATTTTTTTTGACCAAGAGTTTTTGCTTTTACAGGTTTGCCGTTTATGGTATGACATATTATATTGGAATCTCTATCAAGCTCACTTATGGCACTCACATCTGCATCCTTTGATTTAGTAAGAGATACAGCATAGTTTATCTCCTGATCTGATATTGTATTGCCGTGTTTTGATAGATTAATCATTTGTTCAATAACAGATACGGCTCTTTTGACATTTTCTTCAACTCCTACTATTCTGAGTGAATCATCACGCAATACAATAGTAACATTATATGCCTTCTCGATATTTTTTATATTTTTATCATATTGTCCGAAGATATTTTGTATATGTTCTTCCGGAACATTAATCGTCTCCATATGTGCCATCCGATTCATCTTCTCCTTGATTAATAATTGTGATATCAGCAGGTATACCTATTTGCTCTTTTGTTACGATGGTACCTTTTGCTTCGCATATATCATCACTAACCTCTATTTTAACATTATTTTCAAGTATTTCTACCCCTTTTTTGTTTAATTCGTCAATATAGCTGTTTAATTTTAAATGAGCTTTATTATAAGCTTCATCATTAGTATAGTTTACAAGCTTTGGTTCATATTCATTTATAATACATTTTTTTAAAGAAACAGGCAGATAAAATGCTTCTCCGAGTTTAATTTTAATATCATTTTCAGTTATATCGTAATTACTGTAATTCTTTTTGGGTTTATAAGGTTCAATTACATTTCCTGCAAGACATAAACCGTAAAATTTTTTACTCTTTCCGGTATATTTTTTTTCATAATGAGATAGCTCAAATTTATCTTCATAATTATATGAAATTATGGCATATATATCTCCGTTTGCCGGAACATACGAGGTTTCTATCAGCTCGTCGTAGTCATTATAAAGGTTTATTGCACCGGTTATCAGTATATCTCCTTTTTTTACTTCGTCTCCCTTATTCATTACCTTCGTACCGGATTCAACATATATGTCTGTGATTATTCCATCTTTTACGGCAATTATATTGCAGGGCTTTACATTTTCCTTTATATCTTGGGGCAAAACTGTTTCATTTATACATATATTAAGTCTTGTACCTTTTAATTCACAGCTTATCCATGCTATATCTTCATATTCTTCTCTTAGCATTTTTTCAATTTCAGAACAGTCTATCCGGCTTTTTAAAGTCCCTGTTTTTATATTGTGTTCTTTAAGATTCTTTATAATTTGTTCATCTGTATATATATCTTCACCGTCTATATTTATATCCCATATAAAAAAAGAAAATGAATATATTAGTACGAAAAACAAAATTAAACCAAGGACAAAAAGTTTTCTCCTCTTATATTTGTAAAACATATGGGGAAGTCCTTTTTTATTGACTATATCCAAACTTACATCCGTTTTTTTTATGTATTGGTCAAGTTCCTTAAAAGCTTTACGACTTATGTTAAAAGTTTTATGGTCTTCACAATCACAGATACCCCATAAATTCAGATTGTTTTTTATACACAGATTTATAAATCTATCACAAGAATTGCCACTGACACTTAGAATTAGATAGCCCTTAAGCCATATTATGATTTTTTTAAACATATTTTTATTCAGACCAGCTTATATCATCGATAATTCCGCTAACAACCATATAAACCGATGTAAAAGAATCTATCATAAGGTTGCTCCCTTTAATTATCAGAACTTTTTCCTTACATCTTACAGATAACCTGCTTGATGTGAAATTTATTATACACTTGTATCCGTCTATATGTACTGATTTATTACCATATAATATAATCTGAGTCATATAAAACTCCGTTTTCTTACATAGTATGAAAATTTGCTGATAAATATGATAGTTTTAAATTATTGTAAATATTAACATAAGAAAAAAGAGAGCTAAAAAAGCTCTCTTATATTTTGAATAAATAAACACTTATTTATTATATTTACGTTTTCTAGCAGCTTCTGACTTCTTCTTACGCTTTACGCTAGGCTTTTCGTAATGCTCTCTCTTACGAATCTCTTGCTGAATACCTGCCTTCTGACAATTTCTCTTAAATCTACGAAGTGCACTATCCAAAGTTTCGTTTTCTTTAACTATTACGTTTGACATTCTATCCTCAACCTCCCTCCAGTTGCAAAATATCTTATGTTTGTGCTAAACAACTGTTTGGGTACATCCAAATCGCACAGAAATCATTATACCACATTATATCAATTCGTCAACCAAAAAATGAAATTTATTGTAAAAATTTTCTAATTTTCATCATTTTTTGGAGTAACAACAAACATATCGTCATCTATACTATAATCAAGACTTCCTTTTGCCGTTACTACTTCTATAACATGATCCTTAGCATAATTAATTCTGTTCCAGTCATTATCCGAAAGAAAACTATAATCCGATTGATGATTATAAGCCTCCAGAACAGGAATTACCCCTATGGTTGAGTCGGTCCAATATACATATGTCGGTTCAACTTTAACATTTGTAACTGTATTAACAGTTTTTCCGTCGATAAATTCTTTTGAGAAAGTAAAGTCTGTTATCATACCAAGGTCTTTATTGACGCCGTCATATCTTTGGCTCGAAACAAAATTACCAAAAGAATAAACAACCCAGCCTGTCCTTGTAGTTCCGTCAGGATTTTCTATAGTTCTGACATCTATCGGTTCAACTACATGCGGATGACCGCCAAAAATCACGTCTGCACCGGCTTCAAATAATCCATCTACAACCATCTCCTGCCATGAATCGGGAACTTCGGTATATTCTGTACCGAAATGTATTAAAGGACAGACAAAATCGACACCGGCAGCATCCAAATCTCTGACTTTTTGATACATTTCTTCAAGTTTGGCGTCATCATAATTATCAAGTGTATTTATACAATACGGATGCTCATCCGGAACAGGTAAACCGTTTGTACCGTAGGTATATGCAACAAAGCCAAAGGTAATACCATTTATCTCAATTATGCAGGGCTTATCACATTCTTCCTGTGACTTAAATGTACCGGTATGAGGTATACCGATTGAATCAAGATAATCTATAGTTGCATATATTCCATCTTCCCATGAATCAAGCGAATGGTTATTGGCAGTTTGAAGAAAATCAACTCCTGCATCCTTTAAATTGTTGGCAAGTATCTCAGGAGAAGAAAACATAGGATAATCCGAATATCCAAGTACATCATTTATAGAACCGTTATATCTTCCCGGAAGTGTAGTTTCAAGGTTAGCTATTGTATAATCTGCATGAGAAAGATATTTTTCAACGTATGTAAAACTGTCTGATACATCAAATGAATCTGTTTCAGGATCATAACTTCTTTCTATCTGCCATGAGTGCATCATAACATCACCGACAACGGTAAGAGTAACCTCCCGTTTTGGAGCCTGAATATTAAAATCAGTACGTTCAATCATTTCAGGTTTAGATATATTAATTGTATAATCAATAGGTTTTGGTCCTACCACATGATGTAATAGCTTTACAGCACCCCATAATATACCGACAACAATCATCAAAAAAGCTGTCATTATCATGGCAATCTGAATCTTCCTGATTCGTCTCTTACGTTGCATTATTTTTCTGCGCTGTTCTCTTAATTCTCTGATTTTCTTTTGTTTTTCTTCATTTGCCATTACTGTTATATCCTCATGAAAGCTGTGCTTTTGCTTCTTCTACTCCGGCGTTAAGGGCATCTTTTATACCGGCAGGGTTCTTTCCGCCTGCCTGAGCCATATTTGGACGACCGCCTCCGCCGCCACCGACAAAGCCTGCAATTTTTTTAATAATGTTACCTGCGTGTGCTCCGTTTGTAACAGCATCATCGGTAGCCATAACTATAAGATTTACTTTTCCACCGGATTCTGACGCTAAAATTACAACACCTGAACCGATTTTGGCTTTCATGTCATCGCCAAGATTTCTAAGGGCGTTCATATCTATATCTTTTACATCAACAGGTAAAATCTTATAAGAACCATATTCTATAACATTACCCATTACGTCCTTTGCAGAATCTTTTGCAAGCTTATCTTTAAGCTTCTGGTTTTCTGACTGAAGTGCCTTAATTTCAGCCAAAAGTGAGTCTATTTTATCAGCGAGTTTTGAAGGCTCGGTCTTTGCCTTAACTGAGGCGTTATTAAGCTCATCTTCTATTGTTTTATAATAATCAAATGCTCCTTTTGAAGTAAGAGCTTCTATACGTCTTACACCTGCAGCCACACCTGCTTCAGATATGATTTTAAAAGTATTTATAACACCTGTACTCGGAACATGTGTACCACCGCAAAGTTCCTTTGAAAAGTCGCCCATACTTACAACTCTTACAGATTCACCATACTTTTCTCCAAAAAGAGCCATAGCACCGGTTTTTTTAGCGTCCTCAAGACTCATAATATCTGTAGTAACAGCTATATCCTTTTCAATTTCAGCATTTACAATTTCTTCAACCTTAATTATTTCGTCCCTGGTCATAGGCTTGTTATAAGTAAAGTCAAAACGTAATCTGTCCATAGCCACATATGAGCCGGCCTGCTCAACCTGCGGTCCGAGTACAATTTTTAGTGCTTTTTGCAAAAGGTGTGTCGCTGAATGGTTCTTACATGTAAGTGCTCTCTGGTTTTCATCAACACTTAAATTGACTGTATCACCAAGTCTGATACAACCTTTGCTTACATAACCAACATGCGCAGTTTTTCCACCAACAACCTTGATTGTATCCTGAACTATAAACTCTCCATCGGAAGATTTTATTATACCTGAGTCACCGCATTGACCACCCATAGTTGCATAAAATGGAGTTCCGGCAACGAAAATAGAACCATTCTCTCCTTCATGAAGTTCTTTAACAACCTCTTTATCTGTTGTCATGGCATTTACTTTAGATTTGTGAGTAAGTGTGTCATATCCGACAAACAAATTGTCCAAAGTAAGTGGAATCTGTTCATATACTGTAGCATCTGCACCCATATAGTTTGTGGTCTTTCTGGCGTTTCTGGCTTTTAAACGCTGTTCCTCCATACATGTATTAAAGCCGTCCTCATCAACCTCTATACCGGCCTCCTCAAGAATTTCTTTAGTTAAATCAAGAGGAAAACCATAAGTATCATACAGTTTAAATGCTCTGTCGCCCGAAAGAATCCTGCTGTCAGACTTCTTTGTTTCATCTATATAACTATTTAAAATCGAAAGACCTTGATCGATAGTTTTGTTGAAGTTTTCTTCTTCGGTATTTAATATTGAGAATATATGTTCTTTCTTTTCCTCAAGTTCAGGATAAGCGTCACTTGAACATTCTATAACCGTCTTGGAAAGCTCAGCCAAAAAGCTGCCTTTTATACCAAGCAAACGTCCATGTCTTGCAGCACGTCGAAGCAATCTTCTTAAAACATATCCTCGACCTTCATTAGAAGGAAGTATACCATCAGAGGTCATAAATGTAACAGAACGTATATGATCTGTAATAAGTCTTATAGATATATCATTCTTTTCATTTTCCTTATAAGCTACATGAGCCATCTCACATACCTTATCTCTTAAAGCTTTAATCGTATCGACATCAAAGATGGAATCCACATCCTGAACAACAACGGCAAGACGTTCAAGTCCCATTCCTGTATCGATATTCTTATTTTCAAGTAATGTGTAATTACCTTTACCATCATTTTCAAACTGAGTAAATACGTTATTCCAAACCTCCATATATCTGTCACAGTCACAGCCTACATGACAGTCGGGTTTACCACATCCGTACTTTTCTCCACGGTCATAATAAATTTCTGAACAAGGTCCGCAAGGACCTGCACCATGTTCCCAGAAATTATCTTCTTTTCCAAATTTATAAATTCTGTCAGCAGGTATACCTACTTCTTTATTCCAGATATTAAATGCCTCATCATCATCGAGATATACGGATGGATATAATCTGTCCGCATCAAGCCCGACTACTTCGGTCAAGAATTCCCAGCTCCATGCTATAGCCTCATGCTTAAAATAATCACCAAATGAAAAATTACCAAGCATTTCAAAGAAAGTACCATGTCTTGCAGTCTTGCCGACATTTTCGATATCACCTGTCCTGATACATTTCTGACAGGTAGTAACTCTTCTTCTCGGTGGAATCTCCTGACCGGTAAAATAAGGCTTAAGCGGTGCCATACCGGCATTTATAAGCAATAAACTGTTATCATTATGCGGTATCAATGAAAAGCTTTTCATCTTAAGATGACCTTTGCTTTCAAAGAAATTCAAATACATTGACCTTAATTCGTTAACTCCGTACTTTTTCACGACTATATCCTCCAAGTTTTATTCGTTGTTGCCATCACCGGCAGCCTCGATTTTTTCATCTTTTCTTTTTCGTAACACTTTACCAACCTGTATGCCTAAAAATGCACATACAATCATGGCAACAAATTTAATTAAATAGCTGACTATCTCTGTTAATAAAGCACTCATACATATACCTCCATCATAATAATATAACATAATTTATTTAAATCAAATCCCTATCTTCATTTAAATATACATATTATCTTCTGTCTGCAAGTTCCTTAATTACCTCATTCCATGAAACACCTCTTTCTACCATAAGTACCATAAGGTGATATAAGAAATCAGCTATTTCATATTTTATTTCTTCAGGATCGGGATTTTTGGCAGCTATTATAATCTCCGCAGCCTCCTCGCCTACTTTTTTCAGAATCTTATCTATTCCCTTATCGAATAAATAATTTGTATATGAACCTTCCTTTGGGTTGGCTCTTCTATCTTCTATAATAGCGTATTCTTCAAGGAAAACTTTCAACGGATTGGTGTCATCATATTCTTTTTTAATTAAATCCTTAAAAAAGCATGTCCTGCTTCCTGTATGACAGGCTGCTCCAATCTGTGAAACTTTTGCAAGTATGGTGTCATTGTCACAATCGATTGTAAGAGATTTTACAAACTGGAAATGTCCGCTTGTTTCACCTTTTGTCCAAAGTTCATTTCTGCTGCGGCTGAAATATGTCATCCTGCCTGTTTCTATGGTTTTATTGAAAGCTTCTTCATTCATATAGGCCATCATTAAAACTTCTTGTGTTTTATAATGCTGAACGATTACAGGTATAAGCCCTTCTGAATTAAGTTTAAATTCAGAAAATGAAAGTGAGCTTTCAAACAGGTTGACAGGTATATTTTTTTCTTTACATGCCTGTTTTATCTCCATAATATCGTGTTGTTTCAAATTATAAAGACTTATTGTTTCAGCACTTGTTGCCTCAAGCATATCTGCAATTTCGGAAGGAACGGTTGAATAAGTAGATGCTACTATCGGAAGACCAACCTCTGCTCTTATTTTTTTAACAAGTTCAATGTAATTATCGACCTTATTGTTATGTATAAGTAAAAGTTCGCCTGCACCGGCTCTCTTTAATGTCTTGCCGTATTCGACAGGATTTTCACATTCCGAAAGATCGATGGTTACAATTATCCTTTCAGAGCCAAATCTGTCAGAAGCTTCCTTTACTATATCCATATTTTCCAAAGGAGCTGTTTTCATACAAACCTTTGAAGCTCCTGCGTATAAGAGTTTTTTGATATCTTCAAGTCTTCTTACGCCTCCGCAGGCTATAAGAGGTATATCCAGTTGTTTTGTAATTTCTTTGATTGTAGCAATATTTTTATCAATGTCTTCTCTTGCACAGGAGCTGTCAAAAAATGCAATTTCATCAGCTCCGGCATCATTATAAAATAATGCCTCCTCTAGTGGATTTTCAAGTGATAAACAAGGTATTATCTTTTTGTAGCCCATTATTATCCTCCCTCTTATAAGCTTCCTTTTGTTGAAAGCACCTTTCCGTCTAATCTTTCGTTATATCCGGTTGCGATATCAAGAGCTTTTGCAAAAGCTTTAAATGCAGCTTCTATCAAATGATGATTATTTTCGCCTGATATCTGTTTAATATGAATATTCATGCCGGCACTATATGAAACTGCATAAAAGAATTCCTTTACCATCTCAGTATCCATATAACCAACTCTGTCTGTTGTAAAATTCATGTCAAAGCTAAGGTATGGCCTGCCCGACAGATCAACAGCACATAAAACCAGAGCATCGTCCATAGGAAGTATAAAAGAACCAAATCTTTCAATGCCCTCCTTATCCCCTACAGCCTTGGCAATAGCCTGTCCAAGAACAATTCCTGTATCTTCAATCGTATGGTGGCAATCAACCATAATATCACCTATAGCTTTAACATCAAGATTGAAGAATCCATGTCTGGCAAAGCTGTTTAACATATGGTCAAAAAAACCTATACCCGTATCTATTTCGGTATTTCCGTTACCATCGATATCAAATGTAAGTTTAATATCTGTTTCACTTGTTTTTCTTTCAATTGTGGCTGCTCTTTCTGACATAAATATCACTCCCTGATAAATGTTATTTTTACTTTATAAAAAATGAAACTGAATTATTAAATTAAAAAATAAAAAAACTAAAAACAGGATATAATATTATAACACTGATTGTTAATATGTTCAAATGTTTGCTATAATAAATCCCTAAATTTCATAAATTAAATCTATAAAATCTTTAATAAATATTTTTTATTCAAATCTCACCTTAATTGAATTTGCATGAGCAGTAAGCTTTTCAGATTCGGCAAATGCAATTATATCCTTTGATACCGGCTCAAGTGCCTCTTTTGAATAATAAATAATGCTTGATTTTTTAATAAAATCATCAACACTGAGCGGTGAGAAGAATTTGGCTGTTCCGTTCGTAGGAAGTACATGATTAGGACCGGCGAAATAATCTCCCAAAGGTTCTGACGAATATTCTCCAAGGAAAATTGCGCCTGCATTTTTAATCTTTGTCATTGTCTCAAATGGATTTGCTGTAACAATTTCAAGGTGCTCACTTGCAATCTCATTTACAGTATCAATAGCCTCCTGCATATCTTCGGCCACAAGAATATAGCCGTAATTATCAACTGATTTTCTAATTATTTCCTTTCTGGAAAGAACACTTATGAATTTTTCAGTTTCATCTGAAACCTTCTTTGCAAGCTCCGCTGAAGTCGTAACAAGTATGGCTGAAGCCATCTCATCGTGTTCAGCCTGTGACAACAAGTCAGCTGCAACATATCTTGGATTGGCAGTTTCATCGGCCAAAACCATGACTTCGCTCGGACCTGCAACGGAATCAATACTTACATGTCCGAAAACCATTCTTTTTGCAAGTGCAACAAAGATATTACCCGGGCCTACAATCTTATCGACTTTAGGTATACTTTCAGTACCATAAGCAAGTGCAGCGATAGCCTGAGCACCGCCGGCTTTATATATAACATCTACACCGGCTTCATTGGCAGCAACCAGAGTCATATCATAAACCTTACCCTCCGAATCACAAGGTGTAGTCATTATAATCTCACTTACTCCCGCAACTTTGGCAGGTATAACATTCATAAGAACAGATGATGGATATACAGCTTTTCCACCCGGCACATATACACCGACTCTTTCAAGTGGAGTAACCTTTTGACCAAGCATAATACCTTTATCTTCAGAATCAAACCAACTGTATTGTTTTTGCTTTTCATGATAAGTTCTTATGTTATAAATAGCTTTTCTGATAACTTCAACCAAAGATTTATCAACTCTGGTATAAGCGTTCTCTATTTCCTCTTTGGTAACTTTAATATTATTTGCATCGATTTTTGCCTTATCAAATTTCTCAGTATATTTAAATAAAGCAGAATCCCTATTGAAATGTATGTCCTCAACAATGTCCCTTACAATCGCTTCGTAATCTCCATAATTGTCAGGACTTCTTTTTAATAAATTATTTAAAATATCTTTTTTTGTTTCGTCAGTAAGTTTAACTATTCTCATTTTATGCCTCCGTTTATCGTTATTTAGTATAAATAATATTATTATCGTAACAAATCAGCTTTGTATGTTTTAAAATTTTTAATTACTTAATTAAATTGTTTAATTCATTTAAAATATTTCTTATTCTTTCATGTTCAATCTTAAGACTTACCTGATTTACAACGACCCTTGCAGATAATGGACAAATCTCCTCTAAAACCTCAAGTCCGTTTTCCTTTAAAGTGGAACCTGTTTCTACTATATCGACTATAACTTCCGATAAATCCACAATTGGTGCAAGTTCAACCGAGCCATTCAGTTTGATTATTTCCACAGTCTGATTTTTTTTGTTTTGAAAATAGTCCTTAGCTATATTTGGATATTTACTTGCAACACGTATTATCTCATTTTTACTTAAAAGCTCCCTCGCCGAAGCAGGACCGCATACGCACATACGGCATTTTCCAAATCCAAGATCCATAACCTCATAAAGGTTTCTGCCCTCTTCAAGTATGGTATCCTTTCCGACAACTCCTACGTCTGCAGCACCATATTCTACATATGTCGGTACATCAGAAGCTTTAGCAAGAAAGAATTTAATTTTATGCTCTTCGTTTGTAAATATAAGTTTTCTTGTATCGGGGTCTTTTACCTCTTCACAGGTTATACCCATCTGTTCAAACAGCTCTAACGTTTTTTTTGCCAATCTGCCCTTGGCCAGAGCGAAAGTTAAATATCTCATAGTTTTATCCTCATTATCTAAAATCAAATTATAATTTATATAAAATAATCAATCAAATTATCCTGTTGATGATATTTTAAAAACTTTTCAGAGTCTTAAAATCCGTTTCGGTTACATTGTCATTGATAAGTGAATAAATATCAAGTTTCTCATCATCCTTGACAACATATACTCCCGAAAAATGAAGCTTTTTCGCATATTCTATATAATCTGCTATGCTATGCTTGACCGATTTTCTGATAAGCTCAATCTTCTTATTTTTGTCCCGGTAGTAAGTCGCCAATTCAATAGCTGACTTTTGTTGCTCTCTTTCATATAAAATAAGAATATTTGAATAATCAAGTTCAAGTTCTATCTTATTACGTGAAATAGCACTCATAAGCTCATCAACATATATCGCAAATCCAACAGCAGGAGCTTCTTTTCCGAACTTTGCCATAAGATTATTATATCTTCCGCCTTTAACGATTGCATCTCCGGTACCATAAGTATATCCTCTGAAGATAATACCTGTATAATAATTATATCTGTTTATCATGCTAAGATCGAAACTTATATATTTTTCAAATCCGTATGAACTAAGAGCATTATATACTCTTTTCATACGCTCTATAGCTTCTGTGGAACGGGGATTATTTACAAGTTCCTTTGCTTTGTCAAGCATTTCAAGTCCACCAAACAACATATTAAAGCTTGAGATGGCTTTTTTAGCATTTTCATCAATATTTAGAGATGATACAAACTCCGATAAACCAAAGAAATTCTTGATATGTATAAGTTCTCTTATCCTGTCTTCCGTTTCTTTATCTATACCGGCTTCTTCTATTATTCCTTTAAAATAATCAATTTCTCCGATTTCAATCTGAAACTCTTTAAGTCCCACTTTTTTCAAACAGCTTATAACACATGCTATAATCTCTGCATCAGCGGCAGAACTGTCATCATTTATAAGCTCGCATCCAACCTGAGTAATTTCATTAAGTTTACCCTGATGTAATGGTGCATTTATAAATGTGTTACCGCTGTAACAAAGCCTTATGGGAAGCTCAACATCTGCATAATATTTTGCCACGCATCTTGCTACACTCGGAGTCATATCCGGTCTTAAAACAAGAGTATTATTATTTCTGTCAAAGAATTTATACATTTCATTGGACGGTGCAGAGCCCTTATCCATGTTAAAAATATCAAAATATTCAAATGAAGGGGTTGAAATATCCTGATAACTGTATAGCGTAAGGACATGATGGATATGCTCTAAAACCTTTAGCTTTCTTTTAAATTCCAAATCATAGATATCCCTTACACCTTCAGGGGTATGTAAAAGTTTTTCGTTCATATCTTCTTTCTCCTTGCTATAACTCTATTTTATTATGAAATGAATCGTTAAGTAATCAATGTATAATTAACACATAACAACACATCCATAAAATATCAACAACTTATTATACTATAAAATCCGTCAAATTCAAACAAAAAATAATATTTCTATGTTCAATTTCAATAATATTAATATGTTAAATAATAAATATTATCAAAAACAGAACATTAGTTTGCAATTCGAACAAATGTATGGTACAATAAAAACGAAAGTATGTAATCTTGGAGGTCTGATCATGGAAAAATTATCTGCAAAGCAAACAGAAATATTAGAATATTTAAAAGAATGTATATTAAAAAAAGGCTACCCTCCTGCTGTCAGGGAGATATGTGATGCCGTTCACCTAAAGTCAACTTCATCCGTTCATGCCCATCTTGAAACGCTTGAAACTAAGGGCTATATAAGACGAGATCCTACTAAACCAAGAGCAATAGAAATACTTGATGACACATTTAATCTTACCAGACGTGAACTGGTTAATGTACCTATTGTAGGCACGATAACTGCAGGTGAACCTATACTTGCAGTAGAAAATATCGAAGGCTACTTCCCTGTTCCGCCCGAATACATAAAAACCAATAAAGAACTGTTTATGTTAAAAGTAAAAGGCGAAAGTATGATAAACGCCGGTATATTTAACGGAGATCTTGTTATGGTAGAAAAAACCGAAACCGCCAGAAATATGGATATAGTTGTTGCTTTGATAGATGATTCTGCAACCGTAAAGACCTTCTATAAAGAAGATGGGTATGTAAGGCTTCAACCTGAAAATGATACTATGGATCCAATCATTGTAAGAGATAACCTATCTATTTTGGGCAAGGTTGTCGGATTATTCAGAACATTTTAATAAAAAACATATGTGTCAGATTATATTAGATAAGATACGGGTATTTGTTAGAGCTATTACCTCGATTTGGCAAATTGATGGTTAGCTATAACAAATACCCTTATATAATAATATGACATAAGACCACAACTATCTAATCATTATATCGCAATAAAACGCTTCTTTGTTTTCTTTGCAGGTTACATATCTGTATCTTATGCATTTTCCTTCATTAAATCTGACATGCATCTCTGAGTAAGGATAAGAAACAGCTTTATTAAATAAATCAAAGCAACAAACAGAATTATCTATATTATAATCTTTTAGCTTTATATTAACTATGTATCTTTGGAAATTAACTGTAACTGTATATTTATCTATCATTTCGCAATTATCAAGGAAGTTTGTCAAGCGATTATATATATCCTCGTTTTCCTTTATAATAACCATATTTAAATATTCGTTTATTACCTTGTACATCTTTTTTCTCCGTCAAGTCGTAAAAGCCCCAATAATAATTCTTTAAATAAAAAGAAAAATACGGCATTTCGACTTTATTTTAATAAATCTGTTTATCCTGTATTCTGTTATGTACTTCTTTAAATTCATCAAAATTCTGTATAAAAAGTTTTACTACAGCAGGATCAAAATGTTTGCCGCTCAGGCTTACTATCTCGTTGAAGGTTTCCTCCAGTGACCACCCTTTTTTATAATATCTTTCCGAAGTAAGGGCGTCAAACACATCACAAACAGCGATAAGTCTGCTTATATATGCTATTTCTTCACCCTTCATACCAAGATATCCCGAGCCATCCCAGCGCTCATGGTGTTCCTTGGCAAGTATACATGCTATATGCATAATTTCGCCCGGACATTTTTCAAGTAAAGCTTCTCCGTAAAGTACATGATTCTTCATAATCTGGTATTCTTCGTTTGTAAGTTTTTCCGGTTTATCGAGTATCTCTTCGTCTATCATAAGCTTTCCTATGTCATGCATCATCGATGCAGTCGAAAGCATGTCAACATATTCTTCATCAAAACCTGAAGCTCTACCCATTATACGCATATATTCGGCTACTCTCTTTATATGTTCGCCTGTATTTTTTGATTTACTTTCGCTGATTTCCGAAAAGGCATATATAAGACCTTTCTGATTGCTTTGCATGGTGGCCGCATCACTGATTGCAGAGTTTATCATCATTGAATTTCTTTGAACTATAAAATATGCCGCAATCGATAATATAAAAACTACAACGATATGAAGAACCGCAAAATGAATAAGCGAATCATCATATGAATCGTATGGATTGCCGACAAAGTAAGCATTATATTTTACAGAAAGAAAATCTGAAATAAGTATACTCATGGAAACAAGCAATGAAGTAAAGAGAACAAATGTCTGGTTATAATAAAGTGATGCCATAAGTATCGGAAAAAGCATTATAGGAAATATATAACTTGAAAACATAGTCAGAATAATTGTCATATCTATACATATACATATGACAACTATATGCTTTGTGAAATTTGATTCATCCCATTTTAATATATTTATTAACAAAATAGGAATTAATGCAACGATAATTGAAATAGAAAAAAGTATAACAAGCAAGGCCTTATCTATCTCTGAAACAAAAAAGCTATAGATAAAGCCTAAAATCATAAGCGCTATAAGCGCTTTCATACATCTGGCTGATAATTGATTGATTTTTTTATAGTTATCCTTAAGCGTTCTATCTGATTTCATAAAGTCTATAATTCTCCAATCGTAACGTATCCTCCATCACGCCATATATGTTCTAAATCATAGAAGGATCGTTCTTCTTCTGAAAAGATATGTATAATTATATCATAATAATCCATCAAAATCCATCCTCCATTTGAATATCCTTCTTTATTTTTTAATTTATATCCTGACTTATGCATCATTTCATCTACATTATCACATAAAGCCTGAACATGATTATTATTTGAACCGTCAGCTATAACAAGATAATCTCCGATAGATGATATCTCGCTTATGTTCATAATTTTTATATCATTAGCCTTTTTGTCATCAAGTGCATCATAGGCTATTTTAACCATTTTCTTAGAATTCATATAATTCTCCTATCATGTTAATTCTTATTTACGTAATATTCGTATGTCATTTTAGTCATATAATCCATATCATCCATACTGCTTTCAAGGTACTCTATGGTATTTTTTAAAATATGAACTATACACTTATCAAGATCGGTAAAAGCTTCCCGCCTTATCTCTTCCATATCCTTTATCATCTTTCGGTTGGGTTCTATATAATCAGCTACAAATATTATTTTTTCCAATAATGACATATCCGGTCTTCCGGTTGTATGCCAGGTAATCGCATCCAGAATTTCATTATCTGTTATATCAAATTTATATCTTGCAAAATAAGCCCCAAGCTTTGCATGAAGCATCTCCGGATGAGTTTCTTCGTATTTATTTACAGGAAGACCATATTTCCTTGCTTTTTCAAGTTTTTCCTTTGTTGAAAGCCCTTTTGCACAATCGTGTAAAAGTCCTGCTGTTCTTGCAGCTTCTATATCCGCTCCGTAAACCATGGCCATACAGGCTGCGGTATATGAAACTCCAACCGAATGCTCATATCTTTTATCGCTTATTTTTTCTTTTAATTTTTGTATCATTTTTTCTTTATTCATAGTTAATTCTCCACAAGCAGTCATTTAACTGTCAGTAACAATATTTATAATATCAATCATAATCAATCCATATATAGCCTATTATTTAAAATATATTCTTTAACTTTTTCGGGAACCCTTTTTTCAAGATAACTGTCTATACGTTCTATTGTTTTATGCGAATTTCCTGAATTAAAGCCACTCAAAAATTTTCTTATGGCAGATGATGAAATATCCATCTCAGGAGACTTTAAAAAATTTATATTAGCTGCAGGAATATCTTTTTTAAGCGTGTTTGCATATAAATACATTTCGTCTGTATCACTGTTTCTTTGGGCGACAAGTAATGTGCACATCTTAAGCACATCTTCATACCTGTGCCATTTGTTGATTGTATATAAGGAATCTGCACCAACTATAAAGAATATCCTTATATCCGGATTGATTGAGTATATTTCCTTAAATGTATCATAGCTGTAGGTGATTCCACCTCTTTTAATTTCAATATCCGAAACTTCAGCATAATCAAATGTTGAGACAGCCAGCTTTAGCATTTTCAGGCGCTCGTTGGGATTGATTATTTCATTATTCCCCTTATATGCAGGTTTATTATTGGGCATAATAAGTATTTTTTCTATTTCAGGAAACTGTTCTATAGCCTTTTTAGCAAGCATAATGTGTCCTTTATGAATAGGATTAAAGGTTCCTCCGAGTATACCTATGCAATTATATTTTAAAAAAACTGACTTATTATTCATAAATTCCTCAATATATTAATTTTGTTATTTAATTTATAATTTAATATAAATTATGGTAAAACAATTTTAGGATCTTTTTTGTCCGGCTTATATAAAACTATCTTTTTTCCAATGACACATACAACCTGACTATGTGTTCTTTCGGCTACTGCCTCTGCAATGGCACGCGGATCGTCGAGACAGTTTTTTAAAACGCCTATTTTAATCAGCTCTCTTTTATTAAAAGCTTCACCTATGGCATTTGTAACCTCGGGTGTCAGACTTGATTTACCTACATTTATAACAGGGTCTAAATTCATTGCAAGACCTTTTAGATATGCTCTTTGTTTGCTTGTCATAATAATCCTCCGTAATTACTTATAATAATCAAATTCAAGACCATACAATCTGACGGTATCTCCTTCATTGATACCAAGTTCCTCAAGCTGTTCCAATATACCGTTATCCTTTAAGAAATTCTGGAAAAAGGCAAATCCCTTTTCGGATTCGAGATTGGTATATCCAAGCATTCTTTCTATACGTGGACCTTCAACACGGTAAACGCCGTCTTCGTCCTTCCAAACCTCAAACGGAAGTTCAGGATTATCCGGAAAATCAATTTCCATTTCAGGTTCAAATTCTACAACATCTACATCTGATTTCTTAACAAGATCATTTACATACCAAAGGAGCTCGTTTAAGCCTTTTCCGGATACTGCTGATATAGGAAAGACTTTTATCCCCTTAGGTTCATATTCATCTTTTAGCATCGATATTACAGTTTCGTAATCATCACCATATAAAGCATCGCATTTATTGGCAGCAATAACCTGCGGCCTTTTGGGCAAATCCTTATTATAAGTTGATAATTCATTATTGATGGTTTCTATATCAACTATAGGATCTCTGCCTTCGGTTGAAGCTGCATCAACCATATGTATCAAAACCTTAGTTCTTTCTATATGGCGCAAAAACTCAAATCCAAGTCCAACTCCCTCTGAAGCCCCTTCAATAATACCCGGTATATCAGCTATAACAAAGCCATTATTATCATCTAAATCAACTACTCCAAGATTTGGATTTAAAGTTGTAAAATGGTAATTTGCAATCTTAGGTTTCGCATTGGTGACTCTTGAAAGAAATGTTGACTTACCAACATTAGGAAATCCAACTAAACCTACATCAGCAATTACCTTTAATTCAAGAGTAACCCACATCTCTTTCGCAGATTGTCCGGGTTGAGCATATTTGGGAGCCTGCATAACCGATGTAACATAGTGTCTGTTACCTTTTCCGCCTCTACCGCCTTTTAATAATACAACAGGTTCGGTTTTATTGGACATATCAAGTATTACCTTGCCGGTTTCCGCATCCTTTATTACAGTTCCGGCAGGAACCTTAAGTACAACATCCTCACCATCGGCTCCATGGCAGTTTTTCTTACCGCCTTCTTCACCATCCTGCGCCTTATATTTTCTTATATGTCTGAAATCCGTAAGTGTATTTAATCCGGGGTCTACAACAAAGACGACATCACCGCCCTTACCACCGTCTCCGCCGTCCGGTCCGCCGTTAGGCACATAAAGTTCACGGCGGAAAGAAACATGACCATCTCCGCCTTTTCCTGATTTTATAAATATTTTTGCTCTGTCAGCGAACATATAAACCTCCGTTTAAAACATAATATCGTATATTTAACTGATATATTATTCTTTTAAATATTAAAATAATAATCGAGTAGGGAAGATGAAATCGCCCTCTACTCGTGCGCGAGCCACCGGTCAGCTTTAGCTGACATATTCCTTTCGGTGGCTATGTGCATATTATAAAAGCCGAGATATAATATCCCGGCTTTTAAAAATACTAGTTTTCTGTTGAAACCGGATAGATTGAAACCTGCTTCTTATCTCTACCCTTTCTCTCAAAACGTACGATACCATCAACAAGTGCGAATAAAGTATCGTCACCACCGCGTCCTACATTCACACCAGGGTGAATCTTAGTTCCACGCTGTCTGTATAATATATTACCGGCTTTTACAAATTGACCGTCTGCTCTCTTTGCTCCGAGTCTTTTAGCCTCTGAATCACGTCCGTTCTTAGTAGAACCAACACCCTTCTTATGAGCAAAGAACTGTAAATTCATCTTTAACATATTTACACCTCCTTGAAGTTTACTTGTAAATATTTACTACCATATTCCTTGTGAATACCGAGTATTCCAAGAGCCATTGATTCGAGTAGTAACTGTCCTTTTTTATCAGGTTCAGATGTGAATTTAAATCTAAGTAATCCCGATTCGTCTTCCTCAACTTCAAACTTATTATCAGTAAGGTTTTCTACGGAATTTATAGTATTGATGGCAAGCACCGAAACTGCAGAACAGACAATATCCTTACCATACTTTCCAAACATCGCATGTCCCTTAATGCTAAAGCCTTTATATGTTCCATCTGATTCCCTATAAAATATCGCTTTAATCATAACTTTTAATTAAGCATTGATTGCTTTAATACAAACCTTAGTAAATGGCTGTCTGTGTCCCTGCTTCTTATGATAGCCGGACTTTCTCTTGTACTTGTATACTACAACCTTCTTGCCCTTGCCTTCGCCAAGAACGGTTGCCTTTACTGAAGATTTTTTGCAAGCTTCACCGCAAAGCATATCTTTGTCGTTATTAACTGCAACTACATCAAATGTAACTTCGTCGCCTTCCTTTGCGCCAAGCTTTTCTACATTAATGATATCTCCTTCAGCTACCTTGTACTGCTTTCCACCTGTTGCTATAATTGCGTACATATGGTTACCTCCTATTATCATTACTCGCCAGTTACGGTGATGCCTGAAAAACGGGCATACTTCTACCTTCCTGTGCGGCACACTTAAGTAATATAACATTATGAACGATAAATGTCAAGAAAAAGATTGAATTATATTTATCATTTAAAAAATAAACCATATCTGGCGTAATTATTATTTTTTTCCTGTAAGATAATAAACCGCAAGTGCTGTTCTGTGTGATATCCCTTCTTTTGACAGTATACCTGTTATATAGTTTTTTACTGTACCTTCAGAAATAAAAAGCTTTTCTGCAATTTCCTTATTGGACATACCTTCTGCAACCGCCTTTATTATATCTATTTCTCTTTCCGAATACTTTGATGTATCAAAACCGGCTGCAGCATTGTTTTGTGCAGCAATACCGGCATCAGAGGCTAAGGAATTAAAAACAGACTCATCCATTACACCCAAACCATAATATACAGATTTTATCATTTGTTTTAAATGTTCAGGTGTATGATTTTTTATCAAATAACCTTTTGCACCGTTCTTTAACGCTTTTCTAACCAGTTCATCATCGTCAAATGTTGTAAGGATCAAGACCTTACCAAGATTTTCCTGAACTATTATCTTAGTAGCCTCTATACCATCCATGTAAGGCATCTGAATATCCATAAGAAATACGTCAGGTGTCTCTTTTTTGGCAAGTTCAATCGCTTCTTTTCCGTTTGAAGCTGTGCCCAAAACCAAAAAATCATCATCCACATCAAGTATTATTTTCATCCCATCCCTTACAAAATCACTGTCATCTGCTATTATAACCTTAATTTTATCCATCTTAATCCCTTTCTTTAGCCGCCTCATCATTAATCGGCAGTATCATAGTAACGGTAAATCCGGCTTCGGTTTCGAAATATAGAGAACCGTTTACCGAACGCACTCTCTGACGCATACCCGATATACCCATACCATCTACTATTTCTTTACAACCGATTCCATCATCACTTATGCTGCATCTTATCATTTTGTTTAAAATAATAAGATTAATATTTATATTTTGGCATTTTGAATATTTCATTGAATTAGAAACTGCTTCAAATACATTATCCAGTATAATTTCCCATAAATTATCCGTTATTTTAGATGAATCCCCCTCAGTAAAAAGCTCTGCTTTTATACCTTTACTGTTACAGTCTTCGCATAATTTAAACAACTGAAGCATGGCAAGTTCTTTCTTTTTGGGACGTTCTTTTCTAAGTATGGCTCTTATCTCATCCATACCTGTTCTAAGTTGGTCTATAACCGCCTGTAGCATGGATTTTGCCTTATCAGTGTCCTTATCCATAATTACTTTTGCTGCTTCAAGCTGATATACGGAGCCGTTAATATTATGACCAAGTTTATCATGTAAAGTTTGTGAAAGCGCAGCTCTTTCTTCAAGAATATGATTTTCTGAAATAAGCATATTACGTTTCATTTCTTCTTTTGCCTTATATTCTTTCTCTCGCATGCTTTTCTTTAGATAATGCTCGTTTAATACATCCTCCAGCATTCTTTTCTTATATCCATCCACTACATAATTATGCTGAATATATAAAAACGCCATCATAATAACAGCTATCGGACGTAAAATTAAACCATTTGATAAATCTGATAAAACAAATACAAAAGGCAGAAAATACCATTTAAAGCTAATGTCAGGATATAAAGAAAGAGCTTCATATAAAAAGAACATACCCGGTAACATAAAACTGTCCTTACCGATATAAAGCAATGTCAGATATATCGGAATTGCTGAAAAAAATATAATTTTTTTCTTATTGCCCGAATAAAGTTCTTTAACAGACATAAGTCCTATATAAAACGAAACAAGCAAGAGCATCACAAAGGATACTCCTGTTTGTTTTGCTTCATCTATTATTCCGTAGACACTAAAAATTATCAAAAGTGCCAATCTTATAAAGACAAAATAGTTTTCTCTTACGTGCTCATTCATAGTTTTTTAATTTAATCCCTACACTTCCAATACTTATAGTAACTATCATATATGCTGCTGTTATACATAATATCATAAAATATGCCTTGTTGTCTTTAGTCAATATCATTTCTGTGGCATCTACAAACCATTTTTGTGGCATTATATATGCTAAAGTTTTAACAAGCTTTGAAGTATGATTCAGTGGGAAGTAAAGTCCTGCAAGCATTGAAGACATACTCCACAATGTAAATGCTGCAACATTTGCACTCATTGCACTTCCAAGTATAATACCAAGAAGTAAACTTATTGAACTGAAGATAAGTCCCATAAGGAATATCATGAAAAGAAGACCGGTGGTGTTTATTCCCATTTTATTGACCTTAAATATAATAACAAATATACCCATTACAATAGTAAGCATCAAACTTACTATAACTGCACATATAAATTTTGAAGTAAAATACTGAGCATCACTAATATTAGTAAGCTTTAATCTTGTAAAAACCATATCTTTTCGCTCTTTAATAGTTGTATGAGCTATAAATACACCCCCAAATACAAATCCAAGTGTGAGTAACGCAAACGCATATCCTATAAGTGCTATCATATCATTTTGTTCATTTGTAAGCTCTCTTTTATTTTTACCTGCAATAGATTTAACGTTCTTTTGGGGAAGTTCTTTATTCATTTCATTAAGAATTTCAATTACTTGAGCTTTATCATGTGGTTTAGCCGACAACATAACGGCCTGATTTATTTGTCCGATACAGGTTTTAATCTCATCTTCAAGAAGCAAATATCTTTCGTCATCTGACAAAACATATACCGTAAGCGCATTATTTATATCTCCGGACATAATCTGTTTATCGAAATCCGGACTCAAATATAACGCAGCTCCCATTCTGTCATCAAAACCATCAAATTTCATATGCGAATCAACATCTGTTTTTGTCATATCAGGTGTTTTTACTCTACATACCTTAAATGCTCCGCATTCAAGAAGCTTATTGAGAAAGTATTCTGAAAGTTCGCTATCCGATGAATCATATATCTTAACAACATATTTACCGTTTCCACCATAATAAGCGACTTTGGTATCAACACTTTTAAGCTCTGCTATCTCATTGTTTTCCATATCATCATAGAATGCGATGTTTTCCTGCTTTACTTTCAGGCATAATATCGATAAAAACGGACTGATTATAAGGAAAAACCAAAACCCCATATTTCTAACAAGAAGTTTAATCGTCGTTTTAATTATTTCTATCATTATTCAGTCCTCCTTATATTTCCTGCCATAATAGCAACGAATGAACAAACAATAGACATAATAAGTGAATATAAAATTGAGCTTAAAATATAATCACTTTTTCCTATACTTGATAATTCCACCAACGCTCTGTTGCCATGATAAACAGGTGATAGTAATTTTAAAATTTCTGAGTGTCCTGAAAACATATATGTTTCAAAGCTTCCGCCTACAAATCCCCAAATCCATACTATTCCAAAGGATAAAATAATTGTAGCTATCATACTGTTTGTTATTTCGTATATCATTACTTCAAAGGTCGTTGCTGCGATAACCATAAACAGTACTATTATAATTGAAAGGCCGATATTTCCCCAATGTACACCAAGCAAAAACGCGGTGATTATCGATGAAATTCCGATTCCAAGAGATACAACCGAAACAATAGGTATGATTTTGGCAAGATAAAGTTTAAATTCCGATATATTTGAAACCTTAAGTCTTTCATTGATTCTATTCTTTTTTTCCTGTGAGAAAAGACCTGCGGCACATACTATGGCACACCATCCAAAGTAAACTATATATATTATACCGTAATAATCAGTTGAATTAACTGATGCAGCATGCTCAGGGTATTTAATATCAAGCGAAATATCCTCATTTTCATCACTGATACTCTTATTAAAAAAAGCTGATATCATATACTCAAGCTTTGCACCTTCATATTGCTTGTCTTCGCTTTCATATATCGTATATCCATCATTATTAAATTCTATAAATCCGCCTAAGTCAAGACTATCTACCAGTTTTTTAGGAGTACCGGTTTTATATTCTACAAATGAAATACCATTTTTGCTGCCTGCATCAGCCAGCAAATCAATATACTCCGCAAAATCACTGTTTTCCTCTACCCGATATCCTACCTCAAAATCCTGAACCGGTTCATAGCTTTCCATAAGAGAAGAAAATGCGCTGATTAAGACAGAAGAGACAATAATCGGGCATAATACATACATAAATATGTTTAAACCATTTCTAAACATTATCTTAAAATTATTTTTAATCAAATATCTGATCATTTTATAAATCCCTCAATTTCTTTCCCGTAAGTGTAAGGAATACTTCTTCTAAAGTGATATTGGATATATCATCAACAACAAGTTTCTTAAGTTCTTCCGAAGTTCCGCATGCTATTACTTTTCCGTTATCCATAATAGCTATACGTGTACAGATTGCCTCAACTTCTTCCATATAATGACTGGTATATATTATCGTTGCACCATTTTTATTGGATTCTTTTATTTTTTCAAGAATGAAATTTCTTGACTGAGGGTCTATACCAACTGTCGGTTCGTCAAATATTAAAAGTTTTGGATGATGTCCTATGGCACATGCAATGTTTAATCTTCTTTTCATACCACCGGAAAATTTTTTTGCATAATCATTTCTTCTTTCGGAAAGGCCGACATATAAAAGTGATTCTTCTATCCGTTCTTTTAATTCATCTCCTTTAATGCCATATAAAGAAGTAAAGAGCTCAACATTTTCCCAGGCCTTAAGACTTCCGTGTATAGCAAGATGCTGAGGTATATATCCAAGATTTTTACTCAGTTCTTTTTTATTCTTTCTAAAATCCTTACCCATAAATTCGACACTGCCGTAATCAGGTTTTACGATATTGCATATCATATTCATCGTGGTACTCTTACCGGCACCGTTTGGACCAAGTAATCCAAATATCTCGCCTTCTTTGATTTCAATATTTAAATTATCAACTACAGCTTTGTTATCATATTTTTTTGTCAGATCAATGGTTTTTAAAATAGTATTCATTTAATTCATCTCCATTTAAGTAATATGTTGTTTTATGATATAAGGATATCACTTCAATAACATGATTTGTAGTGAAAAAAGGCAGAAATCGAATATGACTTTTGTCACATTTAGTTTTAAAATCATATATTTAAATATCATTAAGCGGGCATGAACAAAAAAACGTATGATATTGCATCAATAATGCATATACCACACGTTTTTTAATACTCTTTTATTGTGCCGCCGGGTCAATTCCCTGCATATACTGCTGAAGAACCTGCTTATTGGCTTCTATATCAGGCAAAAGTACCGCCA
>CADCDW010000014.1:36927-40495 GCA_902800325.1 uncultured Lachnospiraceae bacterium | reverse complement strand
AGGTTACACTGACTGTGATTACAGCTTTTTATGGTTGCTTTTGTTAAAAACAGGAGGGATATATGATTTTGATTATAGGCGGTATGGCTCAGGGAAAGCTTGAATATGTAAAAAATAATTACGGAATAGAAGATAAAGATATATTTAATCCCGATGATAGCTGTGATATTTTTGAAATTGGCAACTATAAAGCGTCTTCAGACAGAATAATTGTTTTAAATAATTTTAACAACTATATTGTCAGTTGCCGGGATAAAGGTAATGATGATTTTGATTTGGTTGATAGATTTATAAAAAAATATCCCAATGCGATCATCATAACCGATGAGGTTGGAAACGGTATAGTTCCGGTGGATAAAAATGAAAGACTATTAAGAGAAAGAATCGGAAGGATACAGTGCGCACTTGCCGAAAAGGCAGATGAGGTTATACGTGTAGTTTGTGGTATAGGGCAAAAAATCAAACCGGATAATTTTAGGTATGGATAAGGAATAAAACAAATAGGATAATTTTAGATATGGATAAAGAGAAAAAATATAAAATTAAATTAACATTAATAAGGCATGGAAGTACGCGGCTGAATGAAGAAAAAAGATATATGGGATGGATAGATGAGGAACTGTCTGAAAATGGTAAAAAAATGTTAGTAGCAAAAAAAGACTTATATGAGGGCTATGATTTGGTTTTTGCCAGTCCCATGTTAAGATGCAGGCAGACTGCGGATATACTTTTTTTAAATCGTGACGTTAAGATTATAGATAACTGGAAAGAGATGAATTTCGGAAAATTTGATGGAAAAAACTACAAAGAACTTTCTGATGATATTGATTATAAAGTATGGATTGATTCGGGCTGTATGGGACAGATACCCGGTGGCGAGAAGATGTCTTCGTTTGTTGAAAGATCCATGAACGGACTTGATATTTTTTTTGATATATGTGAAGCATATATGCCTAAGTATGATATATCTAAGAAAGCTATATTAAATGCGGCAGCAGTTGTACATGGTGGAACAATCATGGCATTGCTTGGCAGTCTTACAGATAATGATTATTTTGATCTTATCGTTGGAAACGGTGAAGGTTATGAGCTTTTATTTGAAGATAAAAAATTGATTTCATATAGACTTATAAAAGACAATAATGCTTTATGATATAGGGGAGATTGGAAAATATACAAGGATTTTTATAAAAAATGAAATATCATTTAATAGCGTTTATATCGGGTTTTATATTGGATCTTATCTTGGGAGATCCGATATCGTGGCCTCATCCGGTTAGAGTTATTGGAACCCTTATCGGATTTTTGGAAAAAAAATTGAATAATAAGGATATGAAAAAAGCATTGAGATACGGAAAGCTTATGGTTTTCATAGTGCTGGCTGTTACAGGGATGACAGCAGCCCTTATACTTTTTTGCGCATATTATATACATACCTGCCTTGGCCTTTTAATCGAGATAATTATGACATATCAGATACTTAGTATAAAATGTCTTAAGGTTGAAAGCATGAAAGTATATAAAAGACTTGCCGGTGGAGATATCGACGGAGCGAGAAAGGCAGTTTCCATGATTGTTGGCAGAGATGTTGACAGGCTTGATGAGGAGGGGGTAGCAAAGGCCGCTGTCGAGACTGTTGCTGAAAATACATCAGACGGATGTATAGCTCCGATGCTATATACAGCTTTTGGGGGACCGGTAATCGGCTTTTTATATAAAGCAATAAATACTATGGATTCCATGGTGGGATATAAAAATGATAGATATCTTTACTTTGGGAGATGTGCGGCAAAATTGGATGATATTGTTAATTATATACCATCAAGGCTCAGTGCGTATCTAATGATTTTAGCGAGCTATATATCAGGTAAGGATTTCAATGGTAAAAATGCTTACAGGATATATAAACGTGACCGAAGAAAACATGCCAGTCCCAATTCGGCGCAGACCGAGAGTGTATGTGCCGGAGCTCTTGGGATAAGGCTTGCCGGAGACGCATATTATTTTGGAAAGCTTGTAAAAAAAGAATATATAGGTGATGAGACAAGAAAAGTTTTTGCAGATGATATAAAAAAAGCCAATAGACTTTTATATATAACTTCGTTTATGTGTGAAGTTATGCTGGCATTGGTAATTCTATACTTTATTATGTTTTAAAAAGATTGCGTAAGCAGTCTTTTTATTTTGCGCAAAGCCGCCAAAAGGAATATGCCGGCTAAGTCTTACAGGCGGCTTGCGCACGATTA
The DNA here is from genome assembly GCA_902800325.1 of uncultured Lachnospiraceae bacterium. Lineage (GTDB taxonomy): Bacteria > Bacillota > Clostridia > Lachnospirales > Lachnospiraceae > Coprococcus_C. Next base: position 38,249 of record CADCDW010000014.1, on the reverse strand, counting down.
GGATGCGATTCCATCTTCCCGGCCCGATATATAATAATCATCATATATCCCCTTTAACGAAGATGTTCGATAAAATAAATTAAAATTCTGTAGATATAGGGTTGATTTTTTTAGAACATTCTTGTATAATATAAAATACTATGAAGGTAGAAATAGGAGGGAAAGATATGGTATTAAAAAAAATCAAAGAAAAAATTAAAGAAGTAATAAAGACAAGGAAGGAGGAAAAGGAAAAAGAGAAACAGTATTTAAGCGATGCCGAAAAAAGATTAAAAAAACTTAAAGAGTTTTATGCAACCGCTAATGAAGGTCTGTTTCCGGCGATAATTTGTTTTACAGATGGCGACCCTGAAGAAAATGTGATAACAGAAGAAGAAAAGAGGGAAATTAGGGAAATATTAAAAAGTGCACAGAATCCTTCTTAATCATTATCTCGGTTTGTATGGAAAAAGAGCAGGTTTTCTGTTATAATGAGACATACATAGGATTAAAGGGTAAAGGATGAATATATTATGGCGCATGGAGGAGATATATATACAAATGATATCTACATGGATTATTCTGTAAATGTTAATCCTTTTGGCGTGCCTGAAATTATAGACGGTATATTTAGAAAATATGATTCCTATATATGTTCATATCCCGATTATGAATCTTTTGAATTAAGAAATATGCTTGCAGCACGTTATTGTTTAAGTGTCGATAATGTTTTATGTTCAAATGGTGCTTCTGAAATTTTTATGGCCATGGCACACGCATTCAGACCTGAAAATGTATTGCTCACAGCTCCGTCTTTTGCAGGATATGTATGGGCTTTTGAAGCGGTAGAAGCAAATCTTATATATTATGTCACTAAAGAGGAAAACGATTTTCTTATCAGAGAAGATATTATGGATGTCATTGATGAAAAAGATAATATCGATATGCTTATATTGGCTAATCCGTCTAATCCGGTCGGAAATTATACAGACAATAATCTGCTTGACAAATTGCTTAAAGAATGTAAAAAAAGAGATATAGCTGTTATAATAGATGAGTGCTTTATGGAACTCAGTGATATATGTCAAAATACTAAGACAGATTTGATAAACAGCTATGACAATTTATTTATCGTAAGAGCTTTTACAAAGACCTTTGCGATACCGGCACTGAGACTTGGTTACGTTCTTGGAAGTAATGTCGGTCTTATGATGAAAATTAGAAGACAGCTCCCTGAATGGAATGTATCACTTCCTGCTCAAAAGGCCGGAGCTGTTTTGATGTCCGAAGAATCAAAGTTGGAAACTTATCTGGCAGAATCAAGAAAACTTATAAATAAGGAA
>CADCDW010000014.1:0-36849 GCA_902800325.1 uncultured Lachnospiraceae bacterium | reverse complement strand
TCATATATTTTTTTCCCTCTTACTTTATAATAAACTTTTAGATAAGAAAATACTTATAAGGGACTGTTCTGACTACTATGGTCTGGATAAAGGTTATTATCGGATTGCCATAAAAAAACATGTTGAAAATGAAGTTCTTATAGATGCGATTAAGGAATTGTTAAGATGAATAATATTGAGATAATTAATCCGGGAGATATAGAAAAAAGAAGCTTTGAAATCATAGCCGGAGAATTGGAAAAAATGGATATAGCACTTCCCAAAGAACAAAAAGCTATAACTATGCGGGCGATACATACAAGTGCGGATTTTGATTATGCAAGAACACTTTGCTATTCTGAAAATGCTGTAGAAAAGGCGTTGGAGCTTTTGAAAAATGGTGCGGATATAGTAACAGATACCAATATGAGCCTTTCGGGTATCAATAAAAAGGCTCTTGCATTACTGGGCGGAGAAGCACATTGTTATATGGCAGATGAGGATGTAGCTAAGGAAGCAAAAAAACGTGGAGTGACCAGGGCAAGTATAAGTATGGAAAAAGCACTTGACATAGATAAGCCGGTTATATGGGCAATCGGCAATGCTCCGACAGCACTTATCACATTATATGAGTTTATGACAAAAGGTATAAGGAAACCGGATTTTATAATAGGTGTACCTGTAGGATTTGTAAATGTCGAAGCAGCAAAGGAACTTTTTTTGGATTCAGATGTGCCTTATATAATCAACAGAGGAAGAAAAGGTGGAAGTAATATAGCGGCTGCCATATGCAATGCTCTTTTATATATAGCAAGAGATGGTCTGGAGGAAAAATGAGATACGGATTTACAACAGGAAGTGCGGCTTGTGCCGCGGCAAAGGCAGCAGCTTATATGCTTTTGCTTGGTATTAAAAAAGAAAAGATATCCATTGAAACTCCCAAAGGAATAATGTATGAAACAGACATACTTGACATTAACTTTTCAAAAAATATGGTTTCGTGTGCAGTTTTAAAAGATGGAGGAGATGACCCCGATGTAACTACAGGCTGTCTTGTATATGCAGAGGTTTCTTTAGCTGATGAGGGAAATGAGATAAGAATAGAAGGCGGAAAAGGTGTAGGGAGAGTCACTAAACCCGGACTTGACCAGCCGGTTGGAAATGCAGCTATCAATCGTGTACCGAGAAGGATGATTGAAAAAGAAGTAAGGCAGGTATGTGAACAGTCGGATTACAGAGGAGGTCTCAATATAACTATTTCCGTGCCGGATGGTGAAGAGATAGCAAAAAAAACATTTAATGAAAAACTGGGGATAGTCGGCGGGATATCCATAATAGGTACAAGTGGGATAGTAGAGCCTATGAGCAATCAGGCACTTCTTGATACGATTAGGACTTTTTTAAATCAAAGAAGGAAAGAAGGCTATGATTATGTAGCAGTCTCACCGGGAAACTATGGTATTGATTTTATGCAAAGAACATATGGCTATGACCTTGATAGAAGTGTGAAATGCAGTAATTTTATAGGTGATACTATAGATATGGCTGTTGAACTTGGCTTTAAAGCCATGCTTTTGACAGGGCATATAGGTAAGCTGGTTAAGGTATCAGGCGGAATTATGAATACACATTCAAAAGAAGCTGACTGCCGCATGGAACTTATAGCTGCAGCCGGTATAAGAGCGGATGTAACGTCAAAGACCTTAAAAGAAGTGCTTTTATCAGTCTCAACGGAAGAAGCATTAAGACTTATAAAACATGAAAACAAATTAGAAGCGGTAATGAATAATATTTTAGAAAAGGTGATGTATAATCTAAAAAAGAGAGCGGGAGAATATTTGGATATAGAATGTATATTATATTCAAATGAGTTTGGAGAACTTGCAAAAAGTGAAGGAGCGGACAGATGGTTAACTTTGTTGGTGCAGGAACAGGAGCAGTAGATTTAATAACAGTAAGAGGAATGAAGCTTTTAAATGAAGCTGATGTAATTATATATGCCGGTTCACTTGTCAATAAAGAACTTCTTGATTATGCCAAAGATGACTGTGTGATACATGACAGCTCAAAAATGACTTTGGAAGAGGTTATAAATGTTATATTAAAAGCAGAAGAAGAGGAAAAGATGACAGTACGTCTTCATACGGGAGATCCAAGTTTGTATGGTGCGATTCGTGAGCAGATGAATGAACTTGATAAGTTTGGTATAGAGTATAAAACCTGTCCGGGGGTCAGTGCATGTTTTGGCGCTGCTGCAGCTTTAAATCTGGAATATACTCTGCCGGAGGTTTCACAATCATTGATTATTACGCGCATGGAAGGAAAAACCAAGGTTCCTGAAAAGGAATCCATAGAGAGCTTTGCTGCGCATAATTGTTCCATGGCTATATATCTGAGTACGGGTATGTTGGAAGAACTTAGTAAGAGACTCATAGCAGGAGGATACAAAGAAAGTACGCCTTGTGCACTTGTATATAAAGCCACCTGGCCGGAGGAAGAAAGCTATATATGTAATCTTGCGACTCTTTATGAAACAGCAAAGGAACATAATATATATAAAACTGCCGTTGTGCTTGTGGGTGATGTGGTTAAAACAAATAAATATGAAAAATCACGTCTTTATGATAAAGATTTTTCGACTGAGTTCAGAAAGGCAAAAAAATGACATTTTCGATTATCAGTTTTACAAAAAAAGGATTTGAATTATCCCTAAAACTTAATAATGCCATAATCGAAGCTGACAGCTCATATAGTGTAAAGCTATATAATAAATGTGAGACCATTAAGGAGGACATGGTTACCTTTTATAAAGACGAGGCTTACTATGTAAAAGAAAGTTTGGAGCAATGGTCCGGTATTCAATTTGAAAAGAAAAACGTAATTGTATATATAGGTGCAACGGGTATAGCTGTAAGGGCGATTGCAAAATATGTTGATAACAAGCTTACGGACAGTCCCGTAATTGTTATAGACGAAAAAGGTGAATATGTAATTCCTCTTTTATCGGGACATGTAGGAGGAGCCAATGCTATTGCAATTATGCTCGCAGAAAAACTCGGAGCCTGCCCGGTTATCACAACCGCAACTGATAAAAACAATGTATGGGCAGCAGATTTATTTGCAAAGAAAAATAATCTCAGTATAATCAATAAAGATGGGATAAAAAAAGTAAATGCCAAAAGTTTAAATGGTGAAATAATAAAAATCCGTGTGCCTGATAAAATAAAGGTTGCTTCGGGATATAATAAAGAAAAATTTGATGTTGTCAGTTTTGATTATACAGATTTAAAGAATTCAGATTTGGATAATACAGATTTGAATAATACAGATTTGAATAATACGGATTTAGTAAATGCAGATTTGGATAATATAGATTTGGTAAATTCGGATTTTGATAATATAGATGTCTGGCTTTTGGATAAAGAAGAGGATATCGAAGGAATTATGGCTTTCTTTGAAAACAATCAGTATAATGTGCCGTTGTTTCTTTCTCAAAAAGAGTACATAATCGGCATAGGCTGTAAAAAAGGAAAGACCGAAAAAGAGATAGAAGAGGCGATAAATGATGCGTTAAAAATAAACAATCTTAAGTATGATCAAATAGCCTTAATCGCATCTATAGATTTAAAAAATAATGAGCAGGGTATCTTGGATTTTTCTGATAAAAACAGAATAGAATTTGTTACATTTAAAAAAGAGGAACTTTTGGCTTTGACCGGAGATTTTGAAGAATCGGAATTTGTGAAAGATATAACCGGAGTCGGAAACGTATGTGAAAGGGCTGCTATATGTGCCTGTAAAAACGGAGGATATCTTATTCAAAAGAAGATAAAATATGAAGGTATAACGATTGCTATAGCTAAGAGAAATCTGATAACGGAGATAGAATTATGAAGCATATTATAAATGTAATCGGTATGGGACCGGGGGATGAAAACTTAATGACAAAAGAAGCCCTACATGCACTGGATAATTCAGAGCTTATAGTTGGATATGGGGTATATCTTGAACTTCTTAGTGAAAGATATAAGGATAAAGAATTATATCAGACACCTATGAAACAGGAGGAAAAAAGGTGCAGATACTGCTTTGAGAGGGCTCTTGAAGGAAAAAAAGTTTCACTTATATGCAGTGGCGACGCCGGTATATATGGCATGGCTTCCCTTATGTATGAAATTGGCAGGGGATATCCGTCATGTGAGTTAAATATTATCCCGGGTATAACTGCCGCAAGCAGTGGAGCTGCTGTTTTGGGAGCGCCTATTAATCATGATTTTTGTGTCATAAGTTTATCTGATTTACTTACGCCATGGGAGAAAATCGAAAGAAGGTTAAAGGCTGCGGCCGAAGCGGATTTTGCAATAGTTATATATAATCCGTCCAGTCATAAAAGAGCGGATTATCTAAAAAAAGCATGCGATATAATTCTTGATGTGGTTGAAGAAAACCGTCCTTGTGGTTATGTCGAGAATATAGGACGTGAGGGTACAAATTATAAAGTTTGCACTCTTGGTGAATTAAAAAATATCAGTGTAAATATGTTTACAACTGTTTTTATCGGCAATTCAACTACAGAGATAATAGCCGGAAAGCTTGTTACCAAAAGAGGATATCCGGTTGAAGCAGCACATGAAATTTAAATACTAAAAATACATTTAATTATAGGTATTGCTAATTAAATATTAATTATTGATGATGAAACATTAATTATTGATGATGAATCATTAATTATTGTTATAAGTACAATATCAGGAGTGGTTACAGTATGAAGAATATTATTATATTTTCCGGAACAACTGAAGGAAGGACACTCTCACGACTTCTAGCCGATAATAAAGTTGCTCACTTTGTCAGCGTGGCGACAGATTATGGTGAAAAGCTTTGCGTCAAATCACCTTATGTGACTGTAAAAAAAGGACGTATGGATGTAGATGCAATAGAAAAATTTTTTGTTGATAACAGTATAGATATAGTAATCGATGCTACACATCCTTATGCGAAAGAGGTTACAAAAAATATAAAAGAAGCCGCCGGAAAAAATAATATAAAATATATGAGATATGTCAGAAGCGTAAAAGAAGATACTCATTTATCCGAAAATGAAAATATAAAATATTTTGACACGGTCGAAGAATGTGTAAATGCGCTTCACAGTGTTGATGGCAACATTATGCTTACAAGCGGAAGCAAAGAACTTTCATATTTTTGTAAAGATGAAAAAATAAAAAGCAGGCTTATAGCACGAGTCTTACCGGGGGCAGAAAGTATAGATATATGTGAAAAAAATGGATTACTCGGAAGACAGATTATAGCTATGCAGGGTCCTTTTTCTTATGATATGAATCTGATTATGCTAAAGCAGTTTAATATAGCGTGTCTTGTTACAAAACAGAGTGGAAGAGTTGGCGGATTTGAAGATAAATATTATGCGGCACAGGATGCGGGCATAAGTCTTTATGTAATCGGTCGTCCCGATGTTGAGGAAGGGAACAGTATTGATGAAATATATAATGAAATAGGTATAGATAATTTGACTTATGAGGCTAAAAAAATCAAAATGGATATAAAACTCATAGGCTGTGGTATGGGAGCAAAAAGTCAGCTTACGGATTATGCGAGAGAATGCATAGAAGCTGCTGACATAATTCTTGGTTCTGAAAGATTGATTGCACCTTATACTGCTTATATAGAAAAGAAACCTTATTATCTTGCTTCTGATATAATTCCGTATCTTGAAAAGATAATTTCTTCGGATTATATAAGTGATAGGAAAAATATTGAAAAGAGCAGGTATGCTGATTTACTTAAGGTTGCTGTTTTATTCTCCGGAGATACAGGATTTTACAGTGGCGCTGACAGGCTCTTTAGAGCTCTTAAAATTGCTGTGAATGAAAATCGTATAAATGCAGATTTAGAAATAATTCCGGGAATATCTTCAATATCATATCTTGCAGCAAGGCTTCATGAAACATGGGACGATGCCGCAATTATAAGTATACATGGCAGAAAAGATGTAGAGGTTTGGAAAAATGAGATTTACGAATCGGTAAGTACCCACAAGAAAACATTTTTAATTATATCAAATCTTCAGGATTTAAAAAATATAATGTGTGAATTAAATGAAAAGAAAATGGACGCATGTGTTGTATATGCAGGATACAAGCTTTCTTATGAAGATGAGAAAATTATAACATTAAGACCGGGCGATGATTTGGAGGAATTAAAAGAAGGATTATATACCTGTCTTATTGTAAATCCCGATCCGGTTAAAACAGAATTAAATATATACCTTAAGGATGAGGAGTTCAGACGGGGCAAGGTTCCTATGACAAAGGAAGAAGTCAGATGCCTGAGTATAGCTAAGCTTGATTTAAGTACCTCATCGGTTGTATATGATGTAGGAAGCGGAACCGGATCGATAGCGGTTCAGATTGCAAGACTGTCAAGGAGTATAAAGGTATATGCTATTGAAAAGAATCCTGATGCGATAAGCCTTATTAAGAATAACTGTAAGCTGTTTGACGCTGTAAATGTTTCTATATATGAGGGTGAAGCACCTTATATTTTTGAAAAGCTGCCGGTGTCTACACATGCGTTTATAGGTGGAAGCAATGGCAAACTGATAGAAATACTTAACAGTCTTTATAAAAAGAATTCTCATATGAGAGTAGTCATAAATGCAGTCAGTACCGAAACCATAAGAGAGTGCATGGAAATCGAAAAAAACTTTAAAATTACTGATTTTTCAATGATACAGCTTGGAGTGACCAGGATAAATAAATTGGGAGAACATCATATGCTTAAAGCTGAAAATCCAATCTGGATATGTTCGTTTTCGTTTTGTGAATAATCAGAAATAAATTATTGGCGGGATAAAAGTATGAGTATACCGAGAATTATGATAGCTGCTCCAAAAAGCGGAAGTGGAAAAACACTTATTACCTGTGCTTTGCTTGGAGCTTTGAAAAAAAGGAATATAGATGTTGTATCCTGTAAATGTGGACCTGATTATATCGATCCCATGTTTCACAGGACTGTTCTTGGTGTACCCTCAGAAAATCTTGATACATATTTTACCGGTGAAGATAAAACAAGACAGATTTTTGCTTCATTTTCAAAAGGTCATGACATGGCTGTTATGGAAGGGGTTATGGGGCTTTATGACGGAGTTGGCGGTATAGAGGAAGCAGGTTCATCCTATCATTTGGCCAAGGTTACAAAGACACCTGTGATTCTCGTTGTTGATGCACATGGTATGGGACGTTCCGTTTTGTCTGTTATATCGGGATTTAAATTTTATGATAAAGACAATCTTATAAAAGGTATTATACTAAACCGGATTTCAAAAAGCTTTTATGAGAATATAAAGGAAATTACAGAAAAGGAAACCGGCATTAAGCTTCTTGGCTTTTTTGAAAATAATAAGGATTTTTATGTACCGGAAAGACATCTTGGGCTTACACTCCCTGCTGAAATTGAAGATATTAGGTCAAAGATTAGTCACTGTGCCTCATTATTTGAAGAAACGGTCGATGTTGACAAAATAATCGAAATATCAAAGTGTATGGAATGTGAAAATCCTGTTGTTAACAAAGATAAAATATATAAAGCTGAAGAAAGATTAAATTTGGCGGTTGCAAGGGATGAGGCTTTTTGCTTTTATTACGATGCTAATATCAGGATATTAGAAAAAATGGGTGTGGTTATTAAGTATTTTTCACCTATACATGACGGAAATCTTCCTGAGGATATAGACGGAATATTGCTCGGAGGAGGATATCCTGAACTATATGCTTATGAGTTATCTAAAAATGTAAGTATGCTTGAGGATATAAAGTTTGCCATTAATAATGATATCCCTTCTCTTGCGGAGTGTGGTGGATTTATGTATCTGCATAAAACTTTAAAGGATGAAAATGGCAACAGTTATAATATGGCAGGAGTGATTGATAAAGATATATTTTATGCGGGAAAACTTGTAAGATTTGGATATATAGAAATGCTTGATAAAAAAGAAGTATTTCTAAAAAAAGGAAGTCTTATCAGAGGACACGAGTTTCATTATTATAATAGTACGGACAACGGAACTGATGTAAAGGCAGTAAAGCCTGTTACGGAAAAAAGCTGGGAGTGTTGTTATACGGAGAGTAATCACTGGTGGGGATTTCCACATTTATATTATCCTTCGTGTGAGGAGTTTGCAGAGGCTTTTGTTGAGAAAATGAAAGCATACAGACATAGTAATAATGGTGTTTAATGGCAGGCATTAAACTTAGATTTTATTGAATCTTCAGGATGTTAAATCAGGAGGGCTGTTTATGGAAAATTCATCTCGCTTTTTCGAAAATACTGATTGTGAGTATTATCCTTGTCATAAAGGGATAGACCATATAAACTGTTTGTTTTGTTATTGCCCTATGTATAATAAAGAGAACTGTCCGGGCAATCCTTCTTTTAAGAATAATAATGGAAAACTTATAAAGATTTGTACCGACTGCACATTTCCACACAGACCTGAAAATTATTACAGGATAATGGATTTTTTGAAGAATTCAAATTGATAATATTTATAGACCGAGGAAAAAAGGTATGGTATAATTAACTTGTTTTGGTGGAGACTTGTATAAAAGGGTGGTAGCTATGAAAAAAAGATTGAATTTAATTTTGGTTATTTGTTTGACTTTACTTTTGTTAAGCTTAGCATTTGGGGGTAACGGTATTATTTCTTATGCGACGTCTGATACAGATGATACCGAAAATTCTTTGGGTGAAAATGATAATGAAGTCGATGAAGAGGAAAAATCAGGAGACTTTGGTGAAAATATGGCGGAAAGTTATTCTACCAATGTCGATTTTACTGGAAACGGTATAGGTTTTACCTCTTTTTTATATGATAATTCAAGTGGACTTCCTACGTCCGAAGCCAATGCCATCGCACAGACATCGGATGGTTTCATATGGATAGGAAGTTATAGCGGATTAATCAGATATGACGGAGTTGAATTTGAAAGATTTGATTCTTCAACAGGCATAGCAAGCGTTGTAAGTCTTTATGTCGACAGTAAAGACAGACTGTGGATTGGAACCAATGATAATGGTGTGGCCGTTTATGAAAATGGTGAATTTACCGTTTACGGACAGGTTGAAGGACTTAATTCATATTCTATAAGAGCGATGGTTGAGGATACGGAAGGTAATATCATTATCGCTACAACCCAGGGTATAGCATATGTGGATGTAGAAAATCAATTTCATCCTATAAATGAACCTCAGATAAATAACGAATATGTATGTGAACTTAGAATGGGACCCAATGGTGTTATATACGGAGAAAACTTCGATGGCTCGATTTTTACGATAGAAAATACCAAGGTTACGGCATTTTACAGTAGTAAGGATATAGGATTGGGACACATTAATTGTATATATCCTGATCCAAATAATCCGGGGTATGTTTATCTTGGTACGGATGAATCTGATGTTATATATGGAAATATAGAAAATGCTTTTAAAAACAGTAAGGTAATATCGGTTTTACCGCAGGTTAATATAAATGCTATTAATTGTATAGATGGTTATATATGGCTTTGTGCCGATAATGGAATAGGTTTTATCGATAAAAATGATAAATATACACAGCTTTCCAATATTAAAATGAATAATTCTGTTGACCATATGATGGTAGACTATGAGGGTAATCTTTGGTTTACTTCATCGAGACAGGGCGTACTTAAATTAGTTGAATGCAGATTTACGGACATAAATAAGGTTGCAGGACTTGATTCGATGGTTGTAAACACAACATGTATATATGACGATGATTTATATCTTGGAACGGACGAAGGATTATATATTTTAGATAAGAACTATAAAACTAAAAACAATGAACTTACTAAGAGGCTTAAGGGGGTAAGAATAAGATCCATAAAAAAAGATTCGCAAAATAATATCTGGTTATGTACCTATAGCGATGATGCTCTTATAAGATATGATGGAAAAAATATAAAAACGTTTACGACAGATGATGGAATTATGGCTAACCGTGTAAGAACTATTACAGAGCTTTCGGATGGCAGGATGGCGGTTTCATCAAGTGGTGGCGTAAATATAATAAAAGGTGATAAAGTTGTAGAGGCATATGATGAGGATGACGGAATAAATAATACTGAGATACTTACCATATGTGAAGGTAAGAATGGAGAACTTTATCTGGGAAGTGATGGTGATGGTATCTATGTTGTTGACAAAGAAAAGGTTTCCAGAATCGGCCTTAGTGACGGTCTTAAATCAGGTGCAATCTTAAGAATTAAGTACGATGTATATAATGATGTATTTTGGATTATTACGAGTAATTCCATTTCATATATAAGGGAAGGACAGGTTGAAACTGTTAATAATTTTCCATATTCAAACAACTTTGATATGCAGTTTAAGGATGATGGAACGATATGGATTTTAAGCAGTAACGGAATATACGTTGTAAACGGCGCAGATCTTATGACTGATGACAGCCTTGAATATACATTTTACAATTCAAGGACAGGACTTCCGTACGTAACTACAGCCAATTCCAGAAATTATCTGGATGATGACGGAACCCTTTATATATCTTGTTCCACAGGTGTGTGTTCGGTAAATATCAATGACACTGACAATATATCCAATGACATTAAGCTTGCAATACCTATGATAGAAGTGGACGGTAAAGAAATTTATGTGGGAGATAAAAACGTAGTTACGATTCCGGCAAAAACGAAAAGACTTACCGTCTATGGTTATGCGCTTACTTATTCACTTAAGAATCCGAGTATCAGTACTTTGTTGAAAGGATTTGATGATAATCCTTTTATAAGTGCTCAAAATGATATGGAACCTCAGACCTATACTAACCTGACAGCAGGTACTTATACATATCATTTTGCGATTATAAATCCGCTTACAGGTGAGGAACAAAAATCAATTGAATTAAAGATAGTTAAAGAAGCGGCATTTTATGAAACTGTATGGTTTTTTGTGTTTATGTTTGTTGTCGCTGCGATTATTGTGGCAGTTGTTGTAAAACTTTACATAGACAGAAAAACAAGGATTTATGAGAAAAAACAAAAGGAAAACAAAGAACTCATCAATGAAATTGTTGCCGTACTCGCAAAATGTATCGATATGAAAGATAAGTATACCAATGGTCATTCGTTTAGAGTAGCCAGGTACACAGAGCTTTTTGCAAGTAAGATGGGATATAGCAAGGATGAGCTTGAAGAAATATATAATATAGCTCTTTTACATGATGTCGGAAAAATAAGTATACCTGATAACATCCTCGGTAAGCAGGGGAAACTTACAGATGAAGAATATGCAGTTATAAAATCACATGCACCAAATGGTTATGAGATACTTAAGGATATAAAAATTATGCCGAGTCTTTCACTTGGAGCCGGCTGCCACCATGAACGAATAGATGGTAAAGGTTATCCAAGGGGGCTTAAAGGAGATGAGATACCTCCAATAGCCCGGATAATTGCAGTTGCGGATACTTTTGATGCGATGTATTCAAGCCGTCCTTATCGTAAGAAGATGAAGCTTGAAGATGTTATAGCAGAGATAAACCGCGTTAAAGGCACGCAACTTAGTGAAGAAGTTGTGGAGGTCGTGAATAAATTATATGAAGACGGAGAATTTGAAAAATTAAATGAAATAGATTCGTCGATATAGTTACGTCGCACATCGATGTGGGTTATAGTGTGTCATAGGACATGAGCCTTGTTACATTTTTGGCTAAATGAAAGGACAAAATAAGAAGATGGGTAGAGAACAAACCATCGATTTGCTAAATCAACGCGCTTAGGTTTTTGGTGTTTTGCACGAAACCGAAAACTCGCTTTGCTCAAACAGTTCGGTTTCTGAGCAAACATCTACAAACCATTCGCTTTTGATTTTACGCAAATCGGGTTAATCATTCTCTACCCATCTTCTTATTGTATCCTTTCACATTATTTTTGGGTTACAAGGCTCATGCCCATGACCCACCATATCCCGCAGTTATGCGCGACTGTTTGTTTTGAAAATGTGTATCTTATAACAATAATAAAATAATCTTGAAAAAAAATAAAAAATATATTGACAAACAATATTATATGTCGTATAGTATGCATATGAACAATATTATACAACATATAATATTAATAAAATAATAATATTGATAGAATAATAATATTAATATCAGGATAATATTTAAAGCTCAATATTATTGATATGAAAATAATAATTTATGAATTGCAAAAATGTTTAAGGCAGGTGATTTTATGGTTTATCAATTGGGAGCTCCTCTGTTGGACGCATGTGTTATGGCCGCACTTACAGATGGGGATGCTTATGGATATGTTCTTACAAAGAAGGTTCAGGATGTAATTGATATTTCAGAATCGACACTTTATCCGGTGCTTAGAAGACTTCAAAAAGATGGTTTGCTTATAACTTATGATGTGCCTGATTCGGGGAGAAACAGAAGATATTATTCTTTGACAGAACAGGGAAAGGAAAAGCTGGAGTACTGCACTAAGGAATGGAAAGAGTATCGAAATAAAATAGATACATTATTGGGAGGAGAAATATAATGAATAGTGAAAAGTATCTGACGGAGTTAAGTGGATATCTTAATCCGTTATCAAAAGAAGAAAAAAGAAATGCGATGGAATACTACAGAGAATATGTGGCAGATATAGAAGCAAATGGTGAAGATATTGTGGAAAAACTTGGAACACCAAAGGATTTGGCTAATTCGATTTTAAGTGATAATGCAGTTAAGAATCTGAGTAATCCGGACACAGAGGTTAAGCATAAGATGCATGGATGCCTTATAGCAGTACTGGTATTATTTGCACTGCCTATAGGCTTACCGCTTGCCATAGCAGCTTTGGCTATTATATTTGCGATATTTATAGTAGGATTTGCACTTGTGATAGCATTTGGTGCAACCGGTGTCGGACTGTTTGTTGGTGCGATCGGTGCAGTAATTGCCGGCTTTACATTTTTATTTGTAATACCTATGACCGGTATAACATTTTTGGGAATGTCACTTGTATTGGTGGGAGTAAGTATACTTGCTGTGCTTGCGGCCATAGGCCTTTGCAAGTTTGTATTTATGATAATAGGATTTATATTTGGTAAGGCTGCAGGTAAAGGGGAGGTACAGTAGATATGAAAAAGATGACTAAGTTTTTATTGATTGTTTCAATTATATGTATAGTTCTCGGCGGAGTAATCATGGGCGTTGGATTGTTTTGCGGAGGAAAGGCTGTTGTAGGCTGGGATAAGAATAAACACAGATTTGTTGAGTTGGGAGAGCAGGATTATGTAACACTTGAAAAGACCAGGATTGATGATTTTAAAAACATAGATATAGATTTGGATAATGAAAGTGTATATCTTATTCCTGATGATGATTTTTATATAGAATATTCTGTTTATTTATATGATAAAGATGAGACTTTGCATTCTGTTAATAACGATACTCTTAAGGTAAAAATGCAAAAAGATGTGTTTGTATTTAATTTTGGAATCGATTTTAATGGTGACAAGGATACCTATGTTAAGATTTATTATCCAAAAGATGCGGATTTTGAGAGTATTAATATAAACCTTGATATGGGCAATCTTGAGGTAAAAGGCTGTAACAGCGATTATTTTACAGCAGATTTGGACATGGGAAGCTTAGAAGTGAAAGACTGTAAATTTAATGATGCTTCTGTATATCTTGATATGGGCAGCCTTGATTTTGATGATGTATCTCTCGGAAAGCTTGATGCAGAACTTGATATGGGCTCGGCTGACCTGTCTCTTATAAAGGATAAAAAGAAATCTTATGGCTATGACCTTGAGGTAGATATGGGAAGTATAGAGATAAATGATAAAGAAAAGAAAAAAACATACAGATCTGATGGTGACAATGTGATATCAATTTATTGTGATATGGGAGATATCGAGATAAACGAAAAATAACATATTTAATGGGAAAAATTTATAAAATTTGAATTTGTTTATATTGGTTGATTTGAATTGCTATGTTCCTTCCTCCAAATATGATATGGAAAAACAAGGATTAGGAATAATATGTAAGTATCTAAAAGAAGTTGTTGCCGAAGTTTTGGTATACGGGATAGTTTAGAGTATTGTAATATCTTGTGTTGATTCAATTTTAAAAAAAATGTGCAATACATGGCATGAATTATTTAATGCCGTGCATTGCACATTTTTTTAAAAGTCTGACTATCTGAATATTTAACGATGTGACAAGATATCTTTACCCCGGCACACTGATTTAACGATGTGTCAAGTGACTTAGCGCATCGGATTTATAATGACTGAAATATATTACTCGTATAAATTGCTATACTATTTAATAGGAATTCGTTTTCTTTCTTCTCCTTCTACGGCCTTTTCGGGGTTGGCAATAATTATATTAAGTACACCATCCTTAAAAGCTGCCGTTATGTCTTCCTGCTTGACCTTTTTTCCTACATAGAAGGTTCTCTTGCAGCCGCCCACAAGTCTCTCTCTTCTAATATAATGTATCTTTGTTTCATCCTGTTCGATAGCATCATCGTATTTTCTGTTTGCGATGATAGTAAGCTTTCCGTCTACAAGCTCAGCCTGAACATCTTCTCTTGAAAAACCGGGTATCTCGATTTCGAGTAGATAATTACCTTCCTTTTCCTGGATATCAGTGCGCATTATCTGCGGTATACCTACCATGTCATTGTCAAATATATTGATAGTTTCATCTTCAAATAACATAATAATCGCCTCCGATATCTATTATAATACTTATAAAATTAAAATCAAGCCAATAAAAGAGGATACTTTAGTTGATTTAAAATACATACTCAAAATGTTCAAATAAGAGTTGTACATAAATGTAATAAATTGAAAATGCTTCCCGGTGCATAAAAATATAATTACTAATTAGGTAAAATTAAAAAAGTATCGTACCTAATTGGGTAAAATTAAAAAAGGTGTTGACATTGGAAAAACTTGATAATATAATATGCAAGTGTGTGTAAATCTATGATTTTATTGATTAGCACGCAAAAAAACTGTGTATAATATACACGAAAATTTATAAGAATCGGAGGTGAAAACATGCCAACTTTTAACCAGTTAGTTAGAAAAGGAAGACAGACTGTAGAAAAGAAGTCTACTGCTCCTGCACTTTTAAGAAGCTACAACTCTCTTAAGAAAAAGCCAACAGAGACAGCTTCTCCACAGAAGAGAGGTGTTTGTACAGCAGTTAAGACCGCTACACCTAAGAAGCCTAACTCAGCTCTTAGAAAGATCGCCAGAGTTCGTTTATCTAACGGTATCGAAGTAACAAGCTATATCCCTGGTGAAGGTCACAACCTTCAGGAGCACAGCGTTGTACTTATCCGTGGCGGAAGAGTAAAAGACTTACCTGGTACAAGATACCATATCATCAGAGGTACTCTTGATACAGCAGGTGTTGCTAAGAGACGTCAGGCTCGTTCCAAGTATGGTGCTAAGCGTCCTAAGGATGCTAAGTAAAAAAGGCTTGGTTTTCAAAAACTAAAAATGTGCGAAAGTAGGTTATGTTTTCATTAGAAATATAAACAATTTCCGCACGAACACATCTTAACAATGCTCATTAACAAAAGGTAACGGTGTTGTTATTATTGAGTAAGATGTGAGTACCGTTGAATTAATTAAATAATTAAGGAGGGAAGAAACGTGCCACGTAAAGGACATATCGCAAAAAGGGATGTTTTAGCAGACCCTATATATAATAATAAAGTGGTTACCAAGCTTATCAACAACATCATGCTTGATGGTAAGAAGGGTGTAGCTCAGAAGATCGTTTACGGCGCATTTGAGCGTATTGCCGAGGAATCAGGCAAAGATGCTTTAGAAGTATTCGAGGAGGCTATGAACAATGTTATGCCTGCACTCGAGGTTAAAGCAAGACGTATCGGTGGTGCTACTTATCAGGTACCTATCGAGGTCAGACCTGACAGAAGACAGGCTTTGGCTCTTCGTTGGTTAACTACTTACTCACGTGCAAGAAGTGAGAAGACTATGGAAGAAAGACTTGCAAAAGAACTTCTTGATGCTGCAAACAATACCGGCGCATCAGTAAAGAAGAAAGAAGATATGCACAAGATGGCAGAAGCAAACAAGGCTTTTGCTCATTACAGATTTTAGTGCAGCCACGTTCTATATCTTATAGATACTAAGATAAGGCCGGATGCTAAGTACGGCTTACAGAACGTTATCGAAAAAAATAAGGAGGAAAATACCTTGGCTGGAAGACAATATCCATTAGACAGAACCAGAAACATCGGTATAATGGCGCATATTGATGCAGGTAAGACTACTCTTACAGAAAGAGTTCTTTACTACACCGGTGTTAACTATAAAATTGGTGATACTCATGATGGTAATGCTACAATGGACTGGATGGATCAGGAGAAGGAAAGAGGTATAACTATCACTTCTGCTGCTACAACCTGTCATTGGACGCTTGAGGATCATCACAAACCAAAGGAAGGTGCGTTGGAGCATCGTATCAATATCATTGATACTCCGGGTCACGTTGACTTTACCGTAGAGGTTGAGCGTTCACTTCGTGTACTTGATGGAGCTGTTGGTGTATTTGATGCTAAGGCAGGTGTTGAGCCACAGTCAGAAAATGTATGGCGTCAGGCAGATACTTACAATGTACCTCGTATGGCATTCATCAACAAAATGGATAAGATGGGTGCAGACTTTTTCTATTCAGTTCAGACAATTATTGATCGTTTAGGAAAAAATGCTATTCCTGTACAGATACCTATCGGACAGGAAGAATCTTTCATCGGATTAGTAGACTTATTCGAGATGGAAGCATATTATTATAAAGATGACAAGGGAGAAGACATTGAGATTACAGCTATTCCTGATGATTTAAAGGAAACAGCAGATAAATGGCATGAGAACCTTGTTGAGAAAATCTGCGAATTAGATGATGATTTAATGATGCAGTACCTTGAAGGCGAGGAGCCTTCGGTTGCTGACCTTAAGGCAGTTCTTCGTAAGGCTACTATAGCTTGTGAGGCAGTTCCTGTATTCTGTGGTTCAGCATATAAGAATAAGGGTGTTCAGAAGATGCTTGACGGTGTTATCGAGTATATGCCTGCACCAACTGATATACCTGATATTACAGGTGTTGATCCTGAAGGTAACGAAGTAGTTCGTCATTCTTCAGATGATGAGCCTTTCGCAGCTTTAGCATTTAAGATTATGGCTGACCCATTTGTAGGTAAGCTTGCGTTCTTCAGAGTTTACTCAGGTACACTTAATGCAGGTTCATATGTATTAAATGCTACTAAAGAAAAGAAAGAAAGAGTTGGACGTATCGTGCAGATGCATGCCAACAACCGTACAGAAATTGATAAGGTTTATTCAGGAGATATCGCTGCAGCAGTAGGTTTCAAGATTACCGGTACAGGTGATACAATCTGTGACGAGCAGCATCCTGTTATACTTGAGTCTATGGAATTCCCTGAGCCGGTTATCGAGCTTGCTATCGAGCCAAAGACTAAGAACGATCAGGGTAAGATGGGTGAAGCTTTGGCAAAGCTTGCTGAAGAAGATCCTACATTTAAGGCTCATACTGATAAAGAAACAGGTCAGACAATCATAGCAGGTATGGGTGAGCTTCACCTTGAGGTTATCGTTGACCGTCTCTTAAGAGAATTTAAGGTGGATGCAAATGTCGGTGCACCTCAGGTTGCATATAAAGAGACATTTACTAAGCCTGTTGATGTTGACAGTAAGTACGCTAAGCAGTCAGGTGGTCGTGGTCAGTACGGTCACTGTAAGGTTAAGTTCGAGCCTATGGATCCAAATGGCGAGGAGCAGTTTATTTTCGAGTCTACCGTTGTCGGTGGTGCTATTCCTAAGGAATACATCCCTGCAGTAGGTGAAGGTATCGAGGAAGCTGCAGGCGCAGGTATCCTTGGCGGATATCCTGTACTTGGTGTTAAGGCTACAGTATATGATGGTTCATACCATGAAGTCGATTCATCTGAAATGGCATTCCATATCGCAGGTTCTATGGCGTTCAAGGAGGCTATGCAAAAAGGTGGAGCAGTACTTCTTGAGCCTATCATGAAGGTAGAGGTTACAATGCCTGAGGAATACCTTGGTGATGTAATCGGAAGCTTAAATGCTAAGCGTGGACAGATTGAAGGTATGGACGATATCGGCGGTGGTAAGATTGTTAGAGCATTCGTTCCGCTTGCAGAGATGTTCGGATATTCAACTGAACTTCGTTCTTCTACTCAGGGACGTGGTAACTATTCAATGTTCTTCGAGAAGTATGCACAGTGTCCTAAGAATATTCAGGACAAGGTTCTTGCAGATAAGAAGGGCTAAGCTATAAAAGATATAGCTCATAAAAATATGAATAGCAAAGTTGCAAGCAGTGCTTAAAAAAAAGCAAAATATTTGGTAAAATATGAGTAAATAATTGTTATAATTAATGACTGTCGGGCTTTTGCCGGCTCGATAGTCAAAAATAAAGAAAATATATTATAAAAGTGCTTGAAAATATTTCCATATTTTAATATAATATTGGATAGCCGATTAAACCCAAAAGGGGTATAAGTTTAAGGAGGAAATAATAATGGCAAAGGAAAAGTTTAACAGAAGTAAACCACATTGTAACATTGGTACAATTGGACACGTTGATCACGGTAAGACAACTTTAACAGCAGCAATTACTAAGGTTCTTTCAGAGAGAGTTGCAGGTAACGCAGCTGTTGATTTCGCTAATATCGATAAGGCTCCAGAGGAGAGAGAAAGAGGTATCACTATTTCAACTGCTCACGTTGAGTATGAGACTGAAAAGAGACATTATGCACACGTTGACTGCCCAGGCCACGCTGACTATGTAAAGAACATGATCACTGGTGCTGCACAGATGGATGGCGCTATCCTTGTTGTTGCTGCAACTGATGGTGTTATGGCACAGACTAAGGAGCATATCCTTCTTTCACGTCAGGTTGGTGTTCCTTATATCGTAGTATTCTTAAATAAGTGTGATATGGTTGATGACGAGGAACTCTTAGAGCTCGTTGAGATGGAAGTAACTGAGCAGCTTGAGGAATATGATTTCACTGGTTGCCCAATCATCAAGGGTTCAGCTCTTAAGGCTCTTGAAGATCCAAATGGCGAGTGGGGCGATAAGATTATGGAACTCATGAACACAATTGATGAGTATATCCCTGATCCTCAGAGAGATACTGACAAGCCATTCCTTATGCCTGTTGAGGACGTATTCACAATCACAGGTCGTGGTACTGTTGCAACCGGTAGAGTAGAGGCTGGTGTAATCCACATCAACGAGGAAGTTGAAATCGTTGGTATTAAGCCGGAAGTACAGAAGACTACTGTAACCGGTATTGAGATGTTCAGAAAGCTCCTTGATGAAGGACAGGCTGGTGATAACATCGGTGCTCTTCTTCGTGGTATCAAGAGAGAGGATATCGTTAGAGGTCAGGTTCTTTGTAAGCCAGGTTCAGTTACTTGCCATACTAAGTTCACTGCTCAGGTATACGTTCTTACTAAGGATGAAGGTGGACGTCATACTCCATTCTTCAACAACTATCGTCCACAGTTCTATTTCAGAACTACTGACGTAACTGGTGTATGTAACCTTCCAGCCGGTACTGAGATGTGCATGCCTGGTGATAACGTTGAGATGACTATCGAGCTCATCCACCCAATCGCTATGGCTCAGGGTCTTACTTTCGCTATCCGTGAGGGTGGTAGAACAGTAGGTTCAGGAAGAGTTGCTTCAATCATTGAATAATCGATAGATTGTTTAATTAGACTTTAAATATTAAGCTTCCGGAGAGTTTTTCTCCGGAAGATTTTTTGTTTTGTCTATTTTTTCGAATTATTTTCTGGCTGTTTTTTAGTACCATAAAAGTGTAGTTGTTAGAGAGTAATTAACTCTGACATCTGCACTTATTTTATTATAATAAGGGGAGTAATTGGTCTGACGTGGCTCTTTTTGGATCATAGCATCCGTCACAAAAACCGTTAACCAACCCCTTATTATAAGCATTCGATTAAGCAGGTAGGGATCAGCTCCCGCGTAACCAACTAAACTGAATGGTAATAAGTGCGGCTGGAACAATTACTATTATCAGTTCAAGGAGGTATCAGATGATAAGCGTTGGAGTTGATGTATCTAAAGGGAAAAGTACAGTCTGTATTCTTAAGCCCTATGGGGAGATAGTGTGCAGTCCTTTCGAGGTACAGCATGAAGAAGGAGAAATGGAAGCCTTTGCGGATTTGTTGTCGAAACTGGATGGTGAGATACGAGTTGTAATGGAGGCAACTGGCATTTATCATTTGCCAGTGTTAACATTCCTTAACGATAAGGGTTACTTCGTGTCCGTTATCAATCCATTTGCAATGAAGAAGTATGCAAAAGACAACAGTATCAGAGGAGCTAAAACTGACAAGTTGGATTCAATGATGATTGCGAATTATGGTGTTGAAAAATGGTATAAGCTCAAGAAATATGAAGGAGATGAAGAAACATACGCTGAACTTAAACTACTGGGACGTAGGTATCGGCATTATATGGAGCTTCATGTCAAAGCCTTGCAGGAACTAACTCACATTTTGGACTATGTTATGCCTGGCATTAAAAAGATGTTTAATAGTTGGAATGAAGCTAATGGCAAAGATAAGCTTAGTGATTTTGTTGAAAAGTTTTGGCATTTCGATTTGATTACATCAATGAACCTTGAAGAATTCACAGAGGAATACTTGAGCTGGGCTAAGGAAAAGAAATACCACCGCAGCAGATCTAAGGCTGAAGCAGTCTACGAACTGGCATGCAATGGTATTCCTACACTGTCTTCCAATACCCCATCGACCAAAATGTTAGTAGAGGAAGCCGTATCAGTTTTGAGAGCTGTGGATAGCTCTCTGGCACTCATTTTAGCACGAATGCAGGCTCTTGCGAAGTCCCTGCCTGAATATTCTACAGTTCGAGAAATGGGAGGCGTCGGAGATGTTCTCGCACCAAAGCTCATTGCAGAAATCGGCGATGTAAGAAGGCTTCATAATGCCAAAGCGCTTATTGCATGGGCTGGAATTGATCCGCCACCATACGAGTCAGGGCAGTTTGTTGGCTCTAAGCGAAAGATAACAAAACGGGGTTCTTCAACTTTAAGGAAGGTCGGGTACGAGGTTATGCGAGTTCTTAAAAGCCATCCGGCACCGAAAGATGACGCGGTATATAACTATATCCTGAAGAAGGAGTCTGAAGGAAAAAGCAAAAAGCACGCGAAAATAGCAGGATTGAATAAGTTCTTACGGATATACTATGCCCGGGTAATCGAAGTTTATCAATGATGTAATGCATAAGGTATTGGTTCAGGCTGGGGATAATACCAGCCTTTTTGGTGTGCGTAAAAATGTAACATAAAAAACTATTTAAAACCTGCTCCAAAGTACTTGACTTTTGTTAGCAGGTTTTTGTGTGAAAAATTAGTACTATATCAGACATCTCATCAAGCATTATAATATCATTTTAGAGTTTATTAAAGGATTGGATATAAATTAAATCGTAATATAATTATGTGCCGATTTTATCATAATTCTTGACGAGATTAATGGGACAATGTATAGTCAAAACAAGCTGCACAACGGTAATCTTACCGCCGTACAGCTCGTAAATTATCTTAGGATATCTCATTAAAAAAAACTTTCACACATTCCAAAATTTATTTAGACTATGAAAAAGAGTCAAATCTTCTATAGAAGTATTTTTTTACTGAAAATTCAACTGATTCAATTCGCCGGCTCTTACTGTAGGTAGAGCAGAAAGATTATTGTTTTCACTTCCGTCGGGGATGGATTTCAGATACTCGGTATCCTTTCTGTGGGCTATGCCGACGCCTCTTATTTCTCCTGCTTTGGCAAGGCGCACGCCTTCTTCACGATTTACTATACGTTCATTAGAAAGCTGATAACCTATTATTCTTCCTTTCTTCTTGACAAGACCAATAATTGACACTGCATCTTCTTTTGGTGTGGGAATTTCATCTATTGCAGCTTTAGGAAGCTCTTGTTTGTTGTCTTTTATATCATTGTTCATATTGGTTTCATTGTTCATATTAGTATCTGATCCAATTATTATTAAAAATATGGATTTTTCCTTTCTTTCGAATTTATATCCAATAATGTTAATATGAATACATTTTTTGATTCAAGTATTTCATATATGCTCATTGTCTGATATATTATTATTTTTCCATATAATCATAATATATATTCATATAACCTGAAATGGGTGTTTTCAACTTGAAATGTGTATTTTTAACTTGAATTGTATGCTTTCAATTCGTTATATTGACATAAATAAAAAAAATAATATAATTATTGTGTAGTATTTGTATGGTTTTTTACTTATGAAGGGGGTATGGTATGAAATCTATACGTATTAAAATTGTCATGGGGATTATGCTTTGTTCTTTAGTTACGGCTGTTATAATCGGAGTATTGTCTATACGAAGTACAATGGGTATAACAAAGAATAAGTCAGAGGAAAATATGAATTATCGTATAAAGGCTCTTGCCAATGAAATGGATGCTTCCATATCTAGAGTCGAACAGTCTGTTAATACACTTGCGGATATAGTGGTAGAGAGACTTGATGAGGAGAAGTTTTTTACAGATAGGGAATACGCAGATGAATTTACGGAAGAAAACCTTGATCTGGTTTTCAGATTTTCAGAGAAGACAGAGGGAACTATAACAAGTTATATAAGATACAATCCGGAGTATAGCAATCCTACATCCGGATGTTTTCTTACAAGAGATAGCGTGGACGAACCGTTTACGGCAGTTACGCCTACTGATTTCTCCATGTATGATTCGGATGACCTCGAACATGTGGGATGGTATTACATTCCGGTTCAAAATGGTGCGCCTATCTGGATGGATCCGTATCTTAACAGTAACATAAATGTATATATGATATCATATGTTGTACCTATTTATTCGAAAGACGGAACATCCATAGGTATAGTAGGAATGGATATTGCATTTACCTCGCTTACCGATATGGTTGATGCTGTTGATTTTATTAAAAACGGATATGGATTTATCACCAAATCAGATGGTGAAATTTTGTATCATAAAGATTTGGAAGAAGCTGTAACACTTGCTTCTCTTGATGAGTCACTTAGTGGTATAAATGATTATATTGCCAATGATAATGGAAGTAATGATGGATTTGAATATAAATATAAAGGTACAAAAAAGATACTTGTTTCTAAATCATTGAAAAATGGAATGGTGCTTATTCTCACAGCACCTCAATCGCAGATTTTTAAGGAAGCACATTCACTTTTATATACAATTTTAGGAGCGATTGTAATTGCATTGGTTGTATGTCTTATAGTGGGTATAGTTGTAGGCAATGGTATAGCAAAGCCTATCAATAAGCTTACTGATATTATCGGAAAGACAGCACAGCTTGATCTTACGGATATTGCAGGAGAAAACAGTCTTGTCAAGAAAAAAGATGAAATCGGTCAGATGGCAGGCGGAGTTCAAAATATGCGGGATGCCTTTAGAAATATGATCGAATCTTTTACCAATGTTGAGCATACTATAAACGGAAGTATAGATGACCTCGACAGTATTATGACAGACAATAACAGCAGAACTTATGAAAACAGTGATGCAACTCAGCAGCTTGCCGCAGGTATGGAAGAAGCAACTGCCAATACTGCGCAGATCGTCAATAATGTCGAAAGCGTACGAAATCAGACAAGGGATATACATAGTCTTGCTGTAAAGGGTGAAGAAAACTCATATGAGATTCAGAACCGTGCAGAGGATATGGCCAGACAGATAAGCAGTTCAAGTGAAAAGACACATAATATTTACACATCTATGAAGGCTAAAAGTGATGATGCGATAGAACGTTCAAAGGCTGTTGAAAGAATTATAAGTCTTACAGATGATATAAAGAGTATTTCTTCCCAGACTAATCTTCTTGCTTTGAATGCTAATATTGAAGCGGCGAGAGCGGGTGAAGCGGGAAGAGGTTTTGCCGTTGTAGCGGACGAGATAGGTTCTCTCTCGACGGAAACCATGACTACGGTTGATAATATAAGTTCAATCGTTGAGGAGGTAAATACTGCGGTATACAATATGAAAGATTGTATTGAAGAACTTATGGCTTATCTTGAAGATACGGTTCTTATGGATTATCAGATGTTTAACGAATCCAGTGAGTTATATAAGAACGATGCTGATTTTTTCATGCAGGTTATGTCCGAGGTTCGTAATGGAACAGACACTTTGGAAAAGCATATTGAAGAGATAGTTCATGCTGCCGGTGATATAAACAGTATGACGGAAAACTCGGCGCTTAGTGTAGAAGATATAGCCTCACGTTCTGATGATATGCGTAGTGCAAATGAGCAGGGATATCAGAAGCTTCTCGATGCAAGAAAAGCAGTAAAAGATTTAGTTGACATAACTGAAAAATTTAATTATTAAAGCTTTTAATAGAAGGTTTAATAAAACCATAAGCATAAGGGCGATGATAAAAAGTGGTCTGCTGAGATGCAAAACAAATGCAAGATAATAATAAGTTGACATTTGGTGGCATTTCGGCAGACTGTTTTTTATAATTTTATTCATATATTAAGTACCCAAAATATGAAAGCTGTGTTATAATGTGTATGGTTAGATACTATTTTGGTTTACATAACACAAGGTTTTAATCTGCTTTTATATTAAAATGTTGAAAATCAGGAGATAAATAATGGTAAAACCATATAAAATGTCATTAAAAAATGGAATAAGTAATTTTGGTAAAAGGGTAATATGTATAGTGATAGGTACTTCTTTTATAATAGGTTCATTGACCGGTTGTGGCAGCGGTAAGAAAAAAGAAATACCCACCATACAGCTTTCTTTGTGGGGGGATGAGAGAAGCGTACCTCTTTTAAATGAGGCTGTCAGTGAGTTTCAGGAGCTTCATAAAGATGAGGTTAAGATAGAATTTACGATAAGTCTTGAGGGTGAAGATACATGTAAGGATACGGTTCTTAGTGATCCGGAGCACGCAGCGGATATATATGCATTTGCAGATGATCAGTTTGAAGAACTATATCGTGCAGGCGCACTTCTTGAAATAACCGATGATGCGGATGATATAATAGATGCAGTTGGAGGAAAAGAATCCGGAGTAGCAGATGTGGTTATGAGAGATGGGAAAGTATATGCTTATCCTATGACTGCGGGTAATGGATATTTCCTTTATTATAACAAGGCATTTTATAATGATAATGATATAAAAACATTGGATGGAGTGTTGGAGGTAGCAGCGGCAAACGGAAAGAAGTTTACCATGGATTTTAGCAATGGCTGGTATATATATTCATTCTTTAAGGGTGCAGGACTTGAACTTTATATGAATGAAGATGGTCTGAGTAATTATTGTGATTGGAATGCAACAGATACAATTTATAAAGGCGTTGATGTAGCACAAGCTATGCTTGAGGTTGCGGCGCATCCCGGATTTATCTCTTACGGAGATGATGATTTTGTTAAAGGCGTTCAGGCAGGTGAGATAATCGCCGGAGTAAACGGAGCATGGAATGCAGGCAAGATAGAGGAAGCGTGGGGTGATGATTATGGTGCCGTTAAGCTTCCGACTTATACAATTAAAGGTAAACAAGTGCAGATGTGCAGTTTTGCAGGATATAAGCTAATTGGAGTCAGCTCATATACAAAGTATCCGGAGTGGAGTATGAAACTGGCTGAATATATTACCAATGAAGAAAATCAGTTAAAGCGATTTGAAGCAATTGGTGAGAGTCCGGTAAATGTAAAAGCGGCTCAATCCGATAAGGTTCTTGCTGCACCGGCTATAGCTGCTTTGGCCGAGCAGTCTGTTTATGGCAATGTTCAAAGAGTAGCACAGCCTTATTGGGACGCGGCTGCCAAATTTGGTATAACCATAGCCGGACAAAACAGTGGAAACAGAGATTTGCAGGAGCTTCTTGATATAATGGTTGAAGAAGCTACTAAACCTGTGGAGGATTAGAATATATGTCTGAAAAATCAAGTAAAAAAAGAAGAGATAAATATAGCTATATCAAGAAAAGAAAGCTTCCTATCAGGGTACTTACTTTAACCGTGCTTATTTCTGTCGTATGTTTATCCGGAGTATTTTTCCTCAGTATTAATATGGATAAAATAGCCAGAATATATAAAGAAGTTGTGAAAAATGATTATAACAATCTTGAATACATGGATTCCATAAGCCAGAACTTTTACAGACATCAGGCTTTGGTTTTTCAATATATGGATGATTTTGACGATGAGAGTGTAAAAAAGTCTTTAGAAGAAAAATCCATACAATTAAAATCTGATATAGAGGAAGAAGCCAGAAAATTTGGAGATAATGTAATAGGAACTGTTTATGAAAGCAGTTATCATACCATATATTCAGGTTTGAACGGTTATTTTAGTAATGTTAATTATATATTTGAATTCGGGGATGAAGATGACTATGCAACTGCAGAGTTTTATATGAAAAATATGCTTCAAGGAAGTATTGAAGAAGTAAATGATGCAGTTGACTTGCTTGATACGCTTATTAAAGATGACGTCAATAAAACTCAGCAGGAGATGACAAATCATTTTGAGGTATCGAGAATCATATCGGTAGTTATAATAGTCCTTTTAACTGTTTTTATATTTATAGGTCTTATATGGAGTGTAAGTGCATCAAGGGAGATTGCATATAAAGATCCGCTTACCGGTGTAAATAATATGGATAAATTCCAAAAAGAGATGGATAAATACATTAAAAAAGGAAAACTGACAGAATATACCTGCGTATGTTCCAACATCAAGGACTTTACTATTGTAAATCAGCAACTTGGATCAGACGTCGGTGATATGGCACTAAGGAATTTTGCCAATACAGTTTTTCATCATTTGTATAAAGATGAGAAAATAGCCAGGGTAGGTGGAGATAAATTTATAATTCTTGTCAGAAATGAGCGCATAGATGGGCTTATTAAATTTATAGACAAGGTTTCGGTTACAGTGGATTATCATGATGAAGCACATGTTGTTCAGTTAGAGACAAGATGTGGTTTATGTAAGATAAAACAAGATTATGATACCGGAACGATTGTCGATAATGTACATCTGGCACTTAGTCAGACCAAGCTTAAGGCTGTTGATAATATATGGTTTGAAGAAAATATGCTTGAACAGGCATATGACAGAAAAACACTTCTTGTCGAATATCAAAATGCCATAAAGCAAAAAGAGTTTGTTGTTTATTACCAGCCAAAGGTTAATATATTCAATAATACTTTGTGTGGTTCTGAGGCACTTGTAAGATGGTGGAAGGATGATAAAATTATTCCTCCGTTTAAGTTTATACCTGTGCTTGAAGAAGAAGGAAGAGTTACCGAACTTGATTTTTATGTATTTGAACAGGTATGCCGTGATATACGTACATGGCTTGATAACGGAATTAAGCCTGTTAGGGTATCTTCGAATTTCTCAAAGCTTCATCTTAGAAATCCGCAATTTGCCGAGAATGTTTTGGAAATCGTTGACAGGTATAAAATAGACAGTGAGTATCTTGAAATAGAGCTTACAGAATCATCCGGATATGAGGATTTTAATGCATTTACGGAGTTTGTTGATAAAATGAGAAAAAGAGGGATACATATATCTATCGATGATTTTGGAACCGGTTATTCTTCTCTTTCGTTACTTAAAAAGCTTAATGTTGACGTGATTAAAATTGATAAATCCTTTATAGACGGAATAGGAGTAGGCGACGAGATGAATGAAAGTCTCGTTAAAAATATTATATATATGATTAAGGATTTAAACCGCCATGTTATATGTGAAGGTGTAGAATATATGTCCCAGGCGGAATTTTTGAAAAAGCAGAATTGTCATATGGTTCAGGGTTACCTTTTTGATAAACCACTGTCACATGATGAGTATGAAGAAAGGCTTAAATCGCCGGTTTATGAAAAGAATATTGTAGCATAAATACTGCTGATAACATTATATATGCTTTTTTATGGATGGTGGATTGGAGAGTAAAACAATTAATTGTAAAAATTGCGGTGCACCGGTTACATCGGAAAAATGTCCGTACTGTGGTTCACTTACAGGACTAAGTACTGCCAAAGCGGATATGGACGATACTTATCTTGTGAATGGAAGATGTTCACAGACTGTCAAGCTTTTGGTTCAGTCTCCGGAAGGACCGAGATTTATAATGTATCAGATGGGTAGAATTGACCATCCTTATGGCTTAAATACAAAGATTGATTTATATGTATATAATAATTACTTTATGATTGATAAAAAGAAAGAAAAGATTAAATGGTAAGAATTGATTTTGAAAAATTCAAAAAATAATAATATATATTTTTTTTATGGCAGTTGTTTTTTCAATTCAGGGTATGGGAATAGATGATTATGATATGCTTTTGGAAAAAAGGAAAAAAGCAGTATATCTAATCAGGTGATAGAGGTAAGTGATCATCTTCAATCTGTCCATATGGAAAAGAGCACTTCTGTACCTGAATTGATTAGAGAATATAAGAATAATAAACGTTTAGGTTCTTTTAATAAAAGAAATATAATCTTGCTTGTTATCCTGACTTTTTTGTTGGGATGCTTTCATACATATATCGGTTTGTATGGAGTATACCATGTAGAATTCAATCGTTTCAGGGCATATGTCATTGCCTATATTCACGATATCGACGGAAGAAAGCGCCATTTGTGGAGTTGATGAAAGGGCGTTTTGTACAATTAAATAATTAATATGATAGCTGGCGGTTTTTCATCAGCTCCTTTTTGCGTGCTGTTTTATGAAGAATTATTGATTTTGAAAAGGAGATTATTTGTAAAGAATAAAATAATAAATAAAATATGCTGATAAGCTTTAATATGAGGTAAGTGAAATATAATAAATGCTTAAAGCAAATAAGTTTAAGTTAATGGAGTGAAAAAGTAAATTATGATATTTTTGAATATTTTATTGTTGATAACAGGATTTGTTTTACTTATTAAGGGTGCAGATTTATTTGTCGATGGAAGTGCGGCTTTGGCAAAAAACTTTAAAGTTCCCGGACTTATAGTTGGTCTTACCATAGTTGCATTGGGAACAAGTGCTCCGGAGCTCGCGGTAAGTACATCGGCGGCGTTTCAAGGCTCAAATGAAATAGCCTTAAGTAACGTGGTAGGTTCCAACATATTTAATCTGCTGTGTGTTTTGGGAGTGTGCGCAATAATACATTCAGTACCGGTTGATAACGGAATAATAAAAAGAGATTTTCCGGTTTCCATACTTACAACTATTTTTGTACTTGCTATGACATGTGGGAAAGCGATAATCACAGGTGGAGCATTTGATCATAATATGGACGAAAATGTAGGAGAGGTTGGGAGAATTACCGGGGTTATAATTATAGCTATGTTTATTGCTTATATTATATACCTTATAGCAGATGCCGGAAAAAATCCCGAAAAAGAGGAAGAAACGGCTAATACGCCTATATTAAAATGTGCAGTTCTTATACTTATCGGACTTGTCATGATAATAGGAGGAGGTCAGTCTGTAGTTAATAGTGCAAAGTATATAGCAAGGGCAGCAGGCATGACTGAAACTCTTATCGGACTTACCATAGTTGCGGTTGGAACATCCTTACCTGAGCTGGTTACATCTATTGTAGCAGCAAGAAAGGGCGAAACAGGTCTTGCAATCGGAAATGCGGTTGGTTCAAATATATTTAACCTTTTACTTATACTTGGCGTATCTGCAGTTATACATCCGGTTGCTGTAAATCTTGCATCTTTGTATGATATGATAATACTTATTGTGATAAGTGTTATTACGTACATTTTTGCATTTACTAAAAGGAAAATCAGCAGGATTGAGGGCATATGTATGGTTATGATTTATATAGCTGATGTGGTGTTTGCGGCAATCAGGTAGAGGATTATTATTGATAATAGCTGTCTGATGTGATATTGTCATATTAGTGATAATTTAAAAAACAGGATTATATTTGGATTTCCGATATGGGCAAGCAATATTACACCGCCGATAAGAACTTTTATCTCCGTACATAAAGATGAAATAATTGATAAGAAGATTGCTGTAATTATTTGCTATGCCGGGGGCGGCGCCGATAAGGAAATGTCCGGGCTAAAGGCTTTCATTGGGATTGATAAGCTTGAGGCTGAACTTATACTTATCAATCCAAAAGATAAGCCGGATTCTGAAAATGATAAGAAGATAGATGAATTTTGTAGTATGTTGGAGGCATAAAATGACAACACGAGAAGAGGCACTTGCGTACGGACTTTCCTTTCCGAACACATATCAGGATGCTCCTTTTCATGATACCAACTGGCAGTTGGTACGTGTGAAGAAAAGTAAGAAGGCATTCCTTTGGACTTACGAAAGAGACGGATATATAAATTTGAATGTTAAGGTGGATCCGGAGTGGAGGGAGTTTTGGAGAAAGGCTTTTAAGTCTGTTATACCCGGATGGCATCAGAATAAGGAGCATTGGAATACTATTATTTTGGACGGTAGTATACCTGACGATGATATTAAGCGTATGATTGAGGAAAGCTATGATATAGTTACAGATAGTCCTTCCAAGAAGATATATGAGGCAGTTAAAAAGATTCCCCGTGGAAAGGTTGCTACATATGCAAAGGTTGCTGAGATGGCAGGTAATCCTAAGATGTGTCGTGCTGTGGGAAATGCACTGCATAAAAATCCGTATCCTGATGAGATTCCCTGTTACAGAGTTGTAAATTCCAAAGGAGAATTATCAGGAGAATTTGCATTTGGCGGACCTGGCAGGCAGCAGGAATTACTTGAGGCAGATGGAATCAAGGTTGTGAAAGGAAGGGTTGACCTCGAGAAGTATGGGATATAATATGTATAAATAATACGCATCATGGCATAACATCAGACGAAATTGATAATGCACAGTTAAAGGAATATGAGATTCAGATATGAGATTTTACTTTGCACCCCTTGAGGGAATAACAAGATATATATTCAGAAATGCATATGAAAAATATTATGGAGACATAGAAAAGTACTTCGCACCTTTTATATCACCTACAGATAATTGCTTTCTGACACCGAAAAATATAAGAGAACTATGCCCTGAACATAATCAGGGCATAAATCTTGTGCCACAGATACTTACCAATAATTCTGTGGCCTTTATCGGTGCCGCAAAGGAATTATATGATATGGGATATAGGGAGTTAAATCTTAATCTTGGATGTCCGTCGGGAACTGCCTGCGCCAAAAAAAAAGGAGCGGGTTTTTTAACAGAATGGTATGAGATGGAGCGGCTCTTTGATGATATATATGAGTGGAGCGGTTCGAATAATGTGATAATCTCTGTTAAAACACGACTTGGAAGATTTGAACCGGATGAGTTTTATGATATATTGGAAATCTATAATAAGTATCCCATATCTGAGCTTATAATACATCCACGTATAGAAAAAGACTATTATAAGGGAAAGCCGAGAATGGAATTTTATGATTATGCTGTGGAACATAGCATTAATCCTGTGGTTTATAATGGAAACCTGTTTAGTGCGGACGATATAGAAAAATATGATCAAAATTATGTAGAAGAAAAAAAGGTATCGGATATAGTTATGATAGGAAGAGGTCTGTTATATAATCCGGAGCTCATAAAATTATTTTTTAATCGTGATAATGATAAGAAATTTGATTATATACGCTTTTGGGATTTCCATGATGAAATCTATCGTAATTATCAGGAGATTATGTCTCCGGATAAAAATGTATTATTTCATATGAAAGAGCTGTGGACTTATTGGAAAGAATTATATCCCGAATCAGAGAGAGCTGTAAGAAATATTTTAAAAACCAAAAGCTACGGAGAGTATGAAGCTGCACTGAGAAATTTAAAATAATTACGGAGTTAAATGTAATGCTTGTAAATGAAAAACAGTTTAACGATAAAATGAATAAAGGTTTGGTGCCGGATATCGTAAATGATAATGAGATTCCCAAAAAAGCAGTTCTTGGAAATCGGAATGTTGATATGATAATTGTCCCATATGGTGTGAAAGAAATAGGGGATTGGGCGTTTGCACACTGTCCTATGCTTAAAGAGATATGGCTGCCGGATACCGTAGAAAAATATGGCAGGGATATATTTTTGGATGATGATAAACTTGAAAAGATAGTTGTATATTCAAAGCAGGAAACGGAGCAGTTATATTACGTAAATGAAGACATGCCGGAACTCTTTGCAATTGCAGTTAAATGCTTTGAAAAAAGTGAAACATATAGATTTTCAAACCTTTTTGATGAAAGCTGGCTTAAATGGTTCGACTCAAATCTATCTGACTATATTGATGAACCGGATGAAACAGGATTTAATCCATTTTTAGCCGGAGGAGAAGAAGATTACGAAGATCCTGAAAATGACATAGAATATTATAAGAAAAAACAACGTGAGAGAAAGTGCGGAGCGATTCTAAAAAGGTTAAAGTCTGCAAAAGAACCTTCCGTAAGCTATATGGAAAAATACAAAGCACATATAAATAAACATAAATCAGATGCTATTAGATTTATACTTGATAATAAGCAGGAAAGTTTTAATTATCTTAAGATATATGCAGAGCATGATTTTATAGAAGAAAAAGACATACCATCTCTTTTGGAAAGTTTTTCAGACGAAAGCTATATTGACAACAAGGCATATATTATAAAATATAAGGAACAGCATTTTAAAAATAAGAATATATGGGACGATTTTAAATTATAAATATATACGAATGTCAATTGGAAAAGTCCTCTCAGCAGATATATTATGGCTGTAATTAAATGTAATTTCAAAAGAAACTGAATTAGACAAAAATAAGAAAACTACTTGCAATTATTTCATGTGAGATATATAATTTAATTAACTATAAGTATTTGTTCTGTTTGTTATTTTAAGGAGCGTGGTATTATGATTAGCCCATATGGAATGAGTAATAATTATACAATTCCTGTGTCTAATGTCAGCAGGGTAACACCTGTATATACTGACAATACCACCCGTAGTGCGTCGAAAGTTCAGCCGACAGAGTGTCAGACTTGTAAAGAAAGAAGATATCAGGATGGCTCTGATGAGATGGTTTCTTTTAAGTCGCCGGGCAGGATAAGACCGGAAGAGTCGTATGCGAAGGTTATGTCTCATGAGCAGGAGCATGTAGCCAATGCAATTGCGGAAGGCAATAAAGAAAATAAAGAGCTGGTATCAGTTTCGGTTTCTTTAAAGACTGCTATATGTCCTGAGTGTGGAAGAGCTTATGTAGCCGGTGGTACTACCAATACGATGATGAAGACGACATATTCAAATGATTCTTATGGAAAAAACCAAAAGGCTTTTGAAGCAGAGGCAACCAAGGGAAACAGAATAGATTTTGCAGTTTAATGATATGTAATAACAGATAAATATGATGTCTCAAAATATGATAAGTCTTTAGTTTAAAAATTTGTTGCAACCTTGTGACAAAATGGTTATAATATCATAGATATTTGGGAAACAATATCAGCAGATTCGCCGTATATGGTGAATCTGCTATAATATTTTATGCTACAGAGGTTTATTAATGGCTAAGAAAAAAAGACGAGATGGATTTATGATACAGGCGGCAATTCTTGCGGCAGCGGGTTTTTTGTCAAGAATTATCGGTCTGTTATATGCGGTCCCTCTTTATCAGATAATCGGTGAAGAAGGAAATGGTTATTATGCGACAGCGTATGATATCTATTTTATGATACTGCTTATATCCACATACAGCATACCAACGGCTGTTTCTAAGGTTATATCACAGAGACTTGCTGTTGAAGAATATAAAAATGCAAACAAGCTTTTTAAGTGTTCTCTGATATATGTACTTGTTGTAGGTAGCTTTACTGCGGCTATTACGTTTATTTTTGCACCATCACTGGTAGTTGACCAGTCGGTATTGTGTCTTAGAATTATGGCTCCTACGATATTCTTTTCCGGACTTTTGTCTGTTTTCAGAGGATATATGCAGGCGCACAATACTATGGTTCCGACTGCAGTATCACAGATTATCGAACAGATTATGAATGCTGTTGTCAGTGTGGCGGCTGCATATATATTTACCATGCCATTCAGGGGTGGAACGGATGAGAGCAAAATTGCAGTTCATGGTGCTGCAGGTAGTGCGCTTGGTACATTTGCCGGAGTTATAGCTGGCCTTATTTTTATACTTATTGTTTATCTTAGAAGACGCATGAGCATTATAGAAAAAATTGAATCTGATAAGAATACTCACGAAGAAAGCTATAAGGATTTGTTTAAGGTTATCTTTCTTATGGTTACTCCGGTTATACTTTCTACATTTATATATAATGTAAGTACTACTTTTGATATGAAGATTTACTGGAGTGCCATAACACATAAAAGTATAACAACAAAGGCCGCTGCAAGAACTTATGGTATATATTCAAGACAGTTTCTGGTGCTTATTAATCTTCCTACAGCTGTGGCCTCAGCAGTTTCGTCAGCTTTGATACCGGGTATATCAGGTGCTTACAGTAAAGGTGATGTAA
The DNA here is from genome assembly GCA_902800325.1 of uncultured Lachnospiraceae bacterium. Classification (GTDB taxonomy): domain Bacteria; phylum Bacillota; class Clostridia; order Lachnospirales; family Lachnospiraceae; genus Coprococcus_C. Next base: position 2,138 of record CADCDW010000014.1, on the reverse strand, counting down.
AAGATGTAAATGCCAAACTCAATAAAGCGATAAGGACAACCATGCTTTTGATGATTCCTTCAGCAGTGGGTATGGCTGTGCTTGCCAATCCTATAATGCAGCTTTTGTTTAGCGGAACTGATAAAAGAGCGGGATATGCACTTGCCGGAGGATGTATTTCAATTATATTTTATGCACTTTCTACAGTTACCAACGGTGTTCTTCAAGCTATAGGTAAAGTATCGGATCCCGTAAAAAATGCGGCGATAGCCCTTATAGTACATCTGGCGTTTGTAATAGCAGGTTTAAATGTTTTAAGTGCTGATTACAGTCTTGCGATACTTGTAAGCGGTTCGGTGGTATATTCATTATTTATGGTAGTATTTAATTCCCGTTCCATTAATAAACACCTTGGATATAGGGCGGACTTTAAACTTGTGTATATAAGACCTGCCGTTTCGGCTGCAGTTATGGGTGTATTTTCGATTTTGATATATAAGGCTGTATATCATATAACTATTATAAATATGCCTAAAAGAACGGCGATAGCCAATGGACTTAGTCTTCTGATATCAATATTTATATCCATGATAATCTATGCTTTTATGATACTTCGCATAGGCGGATATACCGAAGAGGAAATACTCGATATTCCAAAAGGAAAGATAGTAGTTAAAATCGCTAAGAAACTTAGATTATTAAAATAGTTATGTTTAAACAAATAAAAAATTTATCTGCTGATCTGGCAGTACGATTATGAAAAACTATGTTTTTGGGTTATAGATAATATTTATAACTTATTATAGTTTTAATGTATTATACAAAGAGGGTGAGTACGATGTATTATGTTCCGGATGGTATAATCAAATGTGGTTATTATGAATGTCCGAAATGTAAAGAAAAATTTTTGGATGTAGAAACTAAAGACATAATTCCATGTCCATATTGTGAGGCTGAAATCGATTATGAGATAGGACCTGACGAAGATATGGATAATCTCCAATCAGATGCTAAGCTTATTCAGGTGCTTGAGGGTGAAGATGTTGAAAAAATGGATGCACTTCTTTCGCTGGCGATAACAGGCGGAAATTATGACTGGATTTGATTTAGAACCACGTTAATATCACATGATTTAAAATGTATTAAATGGAGGAATTTATTATGAAGAGAATTTTAACGATACAGGATATTTCGTGCCTTGGAAGATGTTCACTAACGGTTGCATTACCTATTATCTCTGCTATGGGAGTTGAAACCTGTATTATACCTACGGCAGTTCTTTCGACTCACACTATGTTTAGTAATTTTACATTTAAGGATTTGCAGGATCAGATTGAGCCTATCACTGATCACTGGGTAGATGAAAAAATAACATATGATGCCATATATACAGGATATCTCGGTTCAACAGAGCAGATAGATATAGTGGCTCATGTATTTGATAAATTCAAAACAGGTGATAACCTTATAATAGTTGATCCGGCTATGGCTGATAACGGAAAGTTATATCCTGCCTTTGATGAAGCGTTTGCAAAGAAGATGGCAGGTCTTTGCGGAAAAGCGGATATAATAGTTCCTAACCTTACCGAAGCTGCATTTATGACAGGAAAAGAGTATAGAACTTCACAGGATGAGTCATATATCAAGGATATGCTTTTAGCTCTTTCCAAGCTTGGTGCACGTATAAGTGTCCTGACAGGAGTTATGCTTGAAGAAGGAAAAATCGGTGTTATGGGATATGACAGTGAGACAGAGGAGTTTTTCCATTATTACAATACATTATATCCTTTATTCTCACATGGTACCGGAGATGTATTTGCAAGTACCTGTGTAGGTGCACTTATGAATGGCAAGAGTATTCCTGAAAGTTTTGCTGTTGCAGTTGACTATACCGGTGAGACTATAAAGGAAACTATGAATGATCCAAACAAGAGAGATTATGGTGTGAGCTTTGAACTTGCCATACCATATCTTTTAGACAGATTAAAGGATAATAAATTAAGCTGATAATATAGGATGATTAGAATGTTCTATAATATTTTTTCTGATTATCCGGAAACGATAGTGTCAAGTGACGTATGAAAAAACGAGACAAATAAAAAAGGCACTTTTGAACCTTGAAAATTGTAGATATTTTATGTTGTGATGGGCTTACGCCA
>CADCDW010000013.1 GCA_902800325.1 uncultured Lachnospiraceae bacterium | reverse complement strand
TGAAATTGAAAATCTCAAAAAAGAACTTAGTTCAAAATAAAGCATTTAATCACTATTATATTGCGCTATGTGTGTACCACTCATATAGTCTGCATTATTCTTTATGACGGACTAAATTATGTTAATTAAAAAATTGTCCGTAGTTTTTATAATTGATACGACAAGCAAGGTGTCTGTTTATTTTTGCATATAGTATCTGTCATAAAATATGGCTATAAATTGGGACATTTTCTCGTGCTCAGTTAGCCACATCATATTTAAATATTAATCAATTATGCTTTCGTAGCTTAAAATCGCGCTATATAGCGCAGTTTTAAGCTGTTGGTGCCGGGTACTGCTCATATAACTTCACACTTCTTTATTTAAAAAGGAAAGTATATGAAAAAGGCTGATACAACAACATTTTGCCCGATTTGTGTAAAATCAAAAGCAAGAATCCGAAATAGGTGCGTTAAAAAATCGAACTGTTTGAGCGTAGCGAGTTTTCGATTTTTAACACCTGTGTATCAGCCTTTTCATATACTTTCTGTTTGAAAAAAACTAAATTGGTGTGAAATTATATGAGCAGTATCCGGTATCACCTTTATGCGATAAACCGGAGTTTATTCTACGTTCTTTAGTGCAGTGTCCATAGGGACTTTTTTAATTCGTTTTACATCAAAGAACATGACTATGATATAGGAGATAAATATGAAGATGAGCTCTTTTGCAAAGCCTGCCGGGCTGGTGTAAAACTCGAACCAACCACCAAGCTTCATAACTATAGCTTTCCACATCTGTACGATAACAAAATATCCCACAAATGCTGCTATAATCTCTGAAATAATTACCATAATGGTTGTAGGCATTATATAAAGCGAGCTTATTTCTCCTGTGTTATATCCAAGGATTTTGACCATAGAAATTGAATTTTCGTTCTTCTCGATGATAATCTTTGTAAGTAGATAAATAAGTATCGCCGAGAGGATTATGCATAGATACTGGAAATATGTCATATAGTCACCCATGGAATGGTCAAGCTGGTCTGCCATTTTGCTTATATCTTTTTCAGTTATCTCCTTTATGATATAGTTTTCATCTATATCTTCAATCTTATTGTCTGAGATATAGCCATTAAATGAACCTTCCTCTATATCAAAAACATCAGTATAGTTGTCGTTTGGCATAAATATAGCGATTCCGCCATCATAATCGTATATTCCGATTACCTTGAACTTGTATGATTTATTTTCATACTTTTCGTCAAGAGTAATTGTATCTCCTTTTTCTACTTTGTATTTGCCGTTAAATGCAGATGAAACATAGATTTCATTTTCACCAAAATCGTCATTTATCTTAATGTATCTGCTGTCATCACTTATACCGTAGACAGTTACATCTTCATCTATTTTGCCGCCGTATCTTACAAGCACCTTCATGTTTATCTTTTCTGCGCCCTCGGTATCAGTTGTTATCTCATTACCCATAACATCCACATCTGATTTGAGCATGACCTGATATTTTGCAAACATCATATCTGTTACATGCTCCTGATAATAATCCAATGTTTCAGGCATACCTACAGCCATACTCATCATTATCATTACAAATGTAATGCCAAGCAAAATCACAAAATAATTCGGCAGATTCTGAAGAAGTATCCTTGTTCTGAATCTTGATAAAAATTTCCATCTCGGAAGTCTCATCGCCTTCTTGCGCTTAGTTTTCTTAAGGTCACGCCTTATAAATTTAAGAGGAGATAGTCTAAGTTTATAGGTTATAACCACAAGATTAATTATAAACATTATTATAAGTGGTATAACAGTTGTATTGACAAATGCGGTTGCACTCCATACAGTCTCATAGTTAGGAAGACTGTAACTGTTATAGTACATCATAACAACAACCTCTTTGAATAAGGAATATCCAAGTGCATTTCCTATAACAGCGGCAAGAAATGTTATCAATACCGGTGATGTCATATAATGACGGATAAGCTCTCCCCTGGTATAACCTGAAGCGCGGAGTGTACCGATAACAGCAGCCTCTTTAGTTATAGTGTTGTTAATGGTTATGGCAAATATAAATGCAAGCACTATAACGAGTATATCAAGTATAACTCCTCCCATAGCCAGATCCGAGCCCATATCAGTAGTCGCAAATATTATAGCCTGATTTAAATATGCCGGAACAAATTCTTCTATTTGATCACCGTACATATATGAAGCAGTAACGACTTTCTCCATGAGGTCATCAGCAATTTTCTTTTCTTCTATATCATCCTCCGGCTTATCCTGATAGAACCATGCATATCGGTAATAAAGCTTACTGTCAACTCTGTCAAAGCCTTCTTCAGTTACAAGTCCCACATCAAAGGTAATTGCATCAAACATCGTATCAGATGCGTTCTTATAAAGCGTACTATAGTTTGGAAGTGCTACTAAGCCTGTAACTTCAAAGTTTTTACCGCCTACCTTAATCGTATCACCGACTTTTATATTCTGATTGTCAGCATGCATACGGTCTATAGCTATCTCATTTTCTTTTTCGGGAAGACGCCCTTTCATAACACAAGGTATATTAAATTCTTCCTGCAATTTATAGATTCTTATTTCTATTTCATCATCATTATCTTCTATTACTTCATCGATTAACTTAAAATAGTTTTCACGTATTGTTACATCATTTTTTTCAATCTCGGCTATAAGTTCATCAGTTGCTTCATCGGAGAATTGAAGATATCCATCCTCACGATTATATTTTTCAGGACTTTCATCTGCTGCCTTCATCATACTTTTATTGGCAACATACATACCTGATATAAAGCCTATTACAAGTGTCAAAAACAAAAATATAACCAGATATTTACGCCATTCTCCTTTTAATTCTCTGGGAACTCTTTTCTTTAACGGACTCTTCATAACGACACCTCCTACCAGTCAAGTGAAACGGCAGATATTTTATTGTCGTTTATATCATTATGTCTTACTACACCGTCACGAAGCTTTATAACATGGTCTGCCATATTTTTTATAGCCTCGTTATGCGTGACCATTATAACTGTATTTCCATATTTCTGATTTACATCCTCTATAAGTTTAAGTATCTCTTTGGAAGTCTTATAATCAAGTGCTCCTGTAGGTTCATCGCATAAAAGTATATCCGGATTTTTGACTATCGCACGTCCGATTGAGGTTCTTTGCTGCTGTCCTCCCGAAAGCTGATTTGGAAGTTTGTAACGATGTTCAAATAATCCAAGTGTATTGAGCAAATCATCTATATCAAGCGGATTATCCGAAAGATATGCGCCTACCTCGATATTTTCTTTAACATTTAAATTAGGAATAAGGTTATACATCTGAAATACATAACCAAGGTGCTTACGGCGATATAAGGTAACTGACTTTTCATCCATATCACGGAGCTTATCACCGTTGATGGATATGTATCCGCCATCCGGCTGGTCGATACCACCGATGATGTTTAAAAGTGTTGACTTTCCCGAACCTGATGGGCCGAGAAGCACACAGAACTCTCCTTTAGCAACCGAAAATGAAAAGCCCTTTAATACCTCCTGTCTTGTCTCACCTTCGCCAAAGCCTTTCTTTAAATCAACAATCTCTAAAAATTTTCTTTCAATCTCCGACATAATGTTCTCCTTATCCGGTATCTTCACTCTATCCATTAAATATTATAGTTATGAAAACACCTCATTTAAACCATTTATATATATAATATTTTTTAATTCAACATATGAGCAATTATTCATATGTTATTTACGTCAGTTAGTTTATCATAACCTGCAAACTATGTCAACATCTATTTTAATTGATTCTGATTTTTATTTTTAATTGAATTAAGAAGTGCTATTTGAATTTTGCATTACTGTTTGAATTTTGCATCACTGTTTAATTTTGCATCGCTATCTGAATTTTGCATTACTGTTTGAATTTTGCATCGCTATCTAAATTTTGCATCGCTATCTGAATTTTGCATCACTGTTTAATTTTGCATCGCTATCTGAATTTTGCATTACTGTTTGAATTTTGCTTTATTTATTTGAATTCAATATCTCTAACTATATTTATTTTTTATTATTTTTAATGTAATATACATTTTGAATTGTCAATTTGATTTATTTAATATATTACTTACCCATCTTAACATACATGCCATAAGCCAGGTAACAAGAATTGTTAGCACAAAAATTACTGCTCCACCTATATAGCCCCAGTTCAGGTATCCATACCAATCATTGGTGTCAGGCCACTTGCCTACACCATTGATAAGTATATTGGCAAGATAAAAACAGGCATATAAAAATGTCGGTATTATCGCTATAAATGTAACCTTAAATGGTATCTTTTCCTCACCCTCGAGCAAAACAAAATCTACCATCGCAAGCAACGGAACTATAAGATGAAAGAAAAGATTTGAACCACTGTACATTCCGGGCAGTTTATAAACCGGCCATAAGAAAAAAGCTATGGTAAAAAAAGTAAGTCCCACTGCTGTCGTTGCTATAAGTTTTGCAATCCTGAATCTGCTTTCTAAACCTTCTATTTTCTTATCGCTTACCACAGATAAAATATCAAATGACAGTTGGGAAAATGCAACAAGTCCCCAAAACACATTTGAAAGCACTGTGAAATATTTGAAGTTTTCTACGCCGTGTGATACCAGTTCATTTCCTTCAGGATTAAAGTTAAACATAATTACAAGTCCGGCTATCACAAGTACCACAGCAATTGCATTTATTAATTGTTCAAGAGTTCTTCTATTCATTATCATTTTTCCTCATCAGTTTCTTTCCGACTATACCTATCGCGGGGCCAAGCAAAAGTGCCATAAGAATATTTCCTATCAACGGAGTCCCACCCACAAGCATACCTACCACTATGCAAGTCGAATCAATTATCATTCTGCATGCAACAAAAGGAAGTCTTTTAAATATATCATTGAACATAACCGGAATCGAATCATACGGTGCGATGCCTACATCAGCGTTCATATAAATCGCAGCACTTATTATAAATCCGGTAAGTGCCACCGCAAATATCAGTCCACGGCTAAGTGGTTCGCTAAACGCTTTGTCCGGTATAACTTTGCCCCATATCCAGTCAAAGAAATCGGCATAATATGCTATAAGTACCATATTGAATATTGTACCTATACCTATCAGATCTCTCCTGAAAATTATGACTATTATCAGAAAAAAAATGTTGAATATAAGTGACCAGTTTCCAAATGTAAGTCCGAGTTTTGCCGAAACATTTCTATTCATAAACGTGCATGTATCCGTACCCAGATTACAAAGAATTAAAAATGACAAAGAAAAGCCCATTCCAAATACGGATAAAAAACTTACTATTATCATTTTAAAATTTTGTTTTATATATATTTTTAAATCAAACCTTTTGGAAGCTTTTTTCTCATTCATATATCAAATTTTCTCACTTTTTATATACTGCATTTTTCCATGGTATATTTATAACATCTGCGTCTTTTGTAAGCTCGTTAAGCCACGCGAAGTATTCTTCATCATCCATCGGTTCACTCTCTATATATTCATCATTTATGTATTCGATAATCCAGTAAACCATACCATTTTCATCCTTATCTGCGTAATCAGGGAAAGTTTCCTCATCACCTCTCCACGTGTCTTTTGCAGATGAATCCCACGCATCGGTCAAATACCTATATTCATACTCTTCAAGCTCATCATTATATATGCATATATCCATGCCCGGGAAATCATCTCCCCAGTTGGCAAGACCGTGTGAAAACGGAGCTGTCACAACGTTATTGTCATAAAATGTTGTTCGGTCATCAGAAAAAAATGTACCTATCTGCTTTAACTCATCATCTTCATATAAGAATACATATATTGACAAGCTGTCCATATCACCCTCATTTACCCTTATCAAAAGCTCATCCTTACCATCTGAGTTGATATCACATACGGCATATTGATTAATTTCAGATGGTTCTTCGAAATATTCCTCTTCATAAGGAGGGATTCTACCCTCATCTATAAATGCCCTTATTGCATCATCGTAAGCATCATTTCTTGCATTTACAGCTTCCTCTGATTCTGTGATTTCATCCTCTTGCTCTTCATCATTTTGATTGTCATTACCTTGTGAATCACTGTTATCTAAATCATCCAAAGAATCTTTGTTTTCATCATCCGGTTTTTCTTCTGAAATTGACAAATCGACAGTACTTTCAGATTTAGCCTCATCACTCTTTTTATCCTTGGTACACGCAACAAGAGATAAACACAATGCGACCAATATAAATATACTTAAATTTATTTTATTCTTCATAATTGCTACCTCTGCCTGTTTATGAATCATATGATGTCTGTGTTAAAGGTCAAATTGCTTTTCCTGCAAGCAGGAACTCATTTTGTCTTTTGACACTTATGTTATCTTATTATTTTACATAATATCATCTAAACTTGCAACTTTTTTCAATGGTTGCTTTTGTAGAGAAAAAATCATATAATATATGTATAATATTTGACATTGGGGAGTGTTAAATGCTATCAGGGGAGGTAAACAAATATGGATATCAAAAAAGAGCTTATATATCATGAGTTTATTCAACGGGAAAAAGAGTTTCTGCGAGCTGAATATAATCCTGAACTCGAATTTTATTATTATGTAAAACTGGGAAACCTCAATACCGTTAAAGAACTTTTGAAAGAAAAATTCACAGATAAAAAAGGACTGGGTGTACTTTCGGACAACCCTCTCCAAAGTCTCAAGTATCATTTTTCAATAACTGCAGCCATGCTCGCCAGATACTGTATCGAGGGTGGGATGGATTTATCCGATTCGTACAGCATAAGTGACTTCTACATTCAAAAAGCCGATAAAGCAAAAACGCCTGAAGAATTATCCGATCTTCACTATTCCATGTGTATCGAATATACCAAACGTATGAAAAATCTCAGAAAGAAAAAAATTACTTCTATGCCGGTTGCCAAGGCCGTAGATTACATATATGACCATCTGCATACAAGAATCACATTGGAGATACTGGCTGAACATGTCAATTTAAACCCTTCTTATCTTTCAAGATTATTTAAAAAAGAAATGGGCGTAACTCTCAATAAATACATTAGAAATAAAAAGCTTATGACTGCCCAGAATATGCTCATATATTCCGAATACTCACCTGCTGATATTTCTACAATTCTGGCATTTCCAAGTCAAAGCTATTTTACCGAGGTATTCAGAAAAGAATTTGGTACTACTCCGGCTGAATACAGAATGTCCAACATGTTCAAAAGCGGATTAGGAAAGCCCGAAAATCATCAGTAAACTTTGTTATACATATGTCAATATAACGATATATTAAAAAATCGCACTGTCATATCATAAAATCAGTTTATGGCAGTGCGTTTTTTATGCGAAATGTGCATATAAGTACGGTTCTTTTTTGCACATTTTCCAAGATATTATACGAGGAGGAATTATGATGAAAAAACAGACAAAACGTATGGCAGCATTGGTTACAGCCACAATGATGACTGCATCCCTTATTTCCGGTTGCGGAAAATCAGCAAGCAAAAAAGATTCTGACTCAGCTTCCGCTTCTGATGCATCCGTTACAACGGAAGCCCCAACTGAAAATGTTGACACAAGTGCGACCGACGTGTCAGAAGATGAGATAGCGATTCCGGACGGATATCATCTCGTATGGCACGATGAATTTAATGGTACTTCACTAAACGAGGATGATTGGAACTACGAACAACATGAGGTAGGATGGGTAAATCACGAGCTCCAGGAGTATATTCCAAGCGATGAGTATGCATTTGTAAAAGACGGAGAGTTAGTAATACAACCTGTTAAAAATGTTGGCGAGGATGGCAAAGTATCCTATGCGTCAGGGCGTGTTAACACCCAAAATAAACATGATGTAAAATATGGAAAGATAGAAGCCCGACTTAAGGTACCAGAGGGCAAAGGTTTTCTTCCTGCCTTTTGGATGATGCCTCAAAATGAGCAGTATTACGGTCAGTGGCCTAAATGCGGTGAGATAGATATTATGGAGGTTCTTGGTGATACTACCAATACCCTTTACGGAACTATTCACTTTGGAGCACCCCACAAGCAAAAACAAGGAACATATACCCTTGCCAACGGTGATTTTGCAAGTGAATATCATGTATTTGCAATCGAATGGGAACCGGGAGTTATACGTTGGTTTGTAGACGGTGAACAGTATTTTGAAGAAAGCGACTGGTTCACAGGAACAAACGGCAATGAAGAAAGACCTTATCCTGCTCCTTTTGATCAGCCTTTCCATGTTATTTTAAATGTTGCAGTGGGCGGTGACTGGCCGGGAGATCCAAGCGAAGATACTGTATTTGACGACCGAGCTGCTATGAAGGTAGACTATGTCAGAATCTTCCAAAAGGAAGAATATGATGAAAATGTTGAAAGACCTGTTGATGAACTTATCTTCCGTGAAGCAGACGAAACCGGTAACTTTGTATATAACAGTGATTTTTCTGAAAATGAAAGCTTAACAGATGACGAAAATTGGAAATTCCTGCTCTTCGCAGACGGTGAAGGCGAAGCCAAGATAGAGAATAATGAAATAATTATCTCTTCCAAAGCTGCCGGAACTGAGGAATATTCCGTACAGCTTGTACAACCTCAGATGCCTATGGAAGAAGGCGCAAGTTATAAGTTTTCATTTGAAGCATACGCAGAAGAGCCCAGAAAGATGAAGGCAGCCGTAACCGCTCCTGACGAAGATTGGATTCGTTACTTCCCTGACACTTCTGTTGAACTTACAGAAGATTGGCAGACTTTTTCATTTGATTTTGATATGACAACTAAAAGTGATGATAACGGTCGTGTTGAGTTCAATATGGGTAATCAGGGTTCAACTGCTACAATTCATATAAGAAATGTAAGGCTTGAAAAAGTTGAATAAAAAATTGGTGTTTGCTTCGTGAAGTTGCCACATATTATATAGATACAGCTACAGCAGGGTATAATACAACTTGCCCACAATTTGTGAAATCAGTGCACTCATACTTTTGATATTTGCATGAAACCGAAAACTCGCTTCGCTCAAACAATTCGGTTTCTGAGCAAATATCTAAAAGTATTCGTTGCTGATTTTACACAAATCGGGCAAAATGTTGTTATTATACCCTGCTGTAGCTGTATCTATATATGTGACAGCCATTACAATAATTATTTATGTAAGCTATGCCTGATTATAGCTGAGACATATATATTTTTATTCTTTTAAATCAGTTGAATATTTTTTTTATAACTTATTTACTTTTCAAGCTTGTAGGAAGTAACTCCGGATTTTAATGCAGTAAGCATCCGATCTTTGACACCCGGTGCATGTTTGTTGATGTCATTTAGCAGATTTCTTACATAGGTTCTTTCTGTTTCGTTATCAAACGGACACGGATTTTTAACAATAGGAAGGTTATACCTGTTTGAAAACCCGACAATAGCGCTTGCAGGTGTATATATGAGTGGTCTTATAAGCGTTATCTCGTTATCCTCATATCTCGTTACCGGCTCAAATGATGAAAATCGCCCTTCGTAGATAAGTGAGAGCATCATGGTTTCCACTGCATCATCCATACTGTGAGCATAAGCTATCTTGTTGCACCCAAGTTCTTTTGCAGACTGTCCGATAGCTCCTCTTCTTAATCTGGCACATAACGAGCAACCAACCTCTCCTATAATCTTTGAAATCTCGGTTTTCTCAATATGATACTCAACCTTTAATTCATCGCAAAGCTTTTTAATCGGTGTCAAGTCAAAGCTTTCATAGCCAAGGTCAACAGTAACAGCAACTATTTCATACTTTTTAGGATAGAAATCTCTCATACCACCTAAGGCATATAGAAGCGTTAACGAATCCTTTCCTCCCGATACGCCTATGGCAATTTTATCGCCATCCTCTATCATATTGTAATCATCGACAGCACGCCTGACGTAGCTGTAAAGTCTTTGAAGCTTCATATATCATTCTTCCTAATATTATTTTTGTCAATTTTCTTCTGTAACCAGATGCTTTTAAAGCATTATTTTTATATTACAGACTTATCAATCAAGCAAAAAACTGATATTGTCATATATTTCTTTAAAATCCACCTTGCACTTATCCTGCCATATGGCAACAGGCACTTTGTCTTCAAATGTATATTCTGTCGGTTCGGTCGATTTTTCAAAATTATACACCAATATATTTTTTTGGTCAGGAATAACTATCCAATATTCCCGCACACCTGCATTTCTGTATTTTTTTAATTTGATAAAGCAATCCATATACCAGTTACTCGGTGACAATACCTCAACCAAAAGATCCGGTGCACCCACAACTCTCGCCTTTATAATCTTATCCCTGTCACATACAACGAGAACATCAGGTTGAACCATGGTTTTATCATCGCAATCAAGTTGTACATCTGTCGGAGCTATGGAAGGCATACAAGGTCCACCATTTTCCTTAACAAAATTTTCAAAAACATTATAAATCATACCCGATATTCTTTGATGAACAAATGTAGGTGCTGCCATATTGTAAAATCTTCCGTCTATCATCTCGATTCTGGTACCCTCCGGCAATGCCATATAATCCGGAAGTCTTTTATCTCCTATGGTACCCGGTTTGGTTTGGGCAATCTGTTCATTAATCAAATGCTCAAGATTATATGCCGTAGAGGGTTCTCTTACCAATCCATTTTCAACTGCAGAATCATGAAGATAAAGAACAGATTCCTTTTTTTCAAATATCTTTGACAGTGCCTGAAGCGTATTATATCTCGGTGTCATTGTAATACCCGAAAAAAGCTTTTGAACCGTACTGAGAGGTACGCCTGACATATCTGCAATCTGCTGATTAGAATAACCCAGTTCTTTTTTCTTTTGAATCATCTCCTGAATAGTCATAAACTCGCCCCTTTCAAAATACGCCAATTATGACCTTGTCATATATCTTTAAGTACATTATAAAAAAGTGGAGTTTGTTTGTCAACCGAAATATTTCCATTATATTTCCAATTATATTCCATTTTAAACTATAAATCTCATTATTATATAAATAAAATTTGAAATTTAAATTTTATAAGCTATCCTTAATCTTCTCCCACCAGATGTACAATCTCAGGAACATGTCCGACTGCAGGAAGAAATACATCACATATATCACTCGTCTTTATCTTTAAGCTTGAAGTACATACACATGGGTGACATCCTAAATATTCACCCTTTAAAACATCCTCGTCAATTAAAAGCTTAACCTCATGTTCTGTATCATTCATAAGTCCCATAATGCTAACCGCACCCGGTTCTATATCAAGATACCTGAGCATATCTTCCGGATCAGCAAACGAAAGCCTTGCGGAATTAATCTGACTTGAAAGTTCCTTTGTTTTGAACTTCTTATCTCCGGGCATCATCAAAAGATAAAAATCCGTCTTCTGCCTGTTACAGAGAAATAAATTCTTGCAGATGAGTACACCAAGCACAGCATCAATTTCATTGCATGCCTCCATAGTATTGGCAGGTTCGTGATCCGTTCTCTTATACTCTATCCCAAGCTTATCCAGATAATCATAAGTTCTAAGTTCTCGCGGCAATCTTCCTTCTTCATTTTGCGGTCTTCCGTCAAACAGTTCCATATTTTTTCCTTTCAATTCTTTCATGTATTATAAATTATCATTATAATCGTTGTTACATATTTTTTATATCATTGCAATCCAACTTCGCATATTTTATTTTATATATCAAGTGTCATCTCATGCCATTCTTCCCCACCCCAGGTTGAATTGGCTATACCGAGATCTTTAAATCCCATCTTTTTATACATCGCCACCTTAACATCAAGGCAGGTAAGATACAGCATTCTTCGATTATTCTTTTTTTCCCTCTCACTGTAACGTGAAACAAGCGCCCTTGCCAGACCCTGCCCGCGATACTCGGGAAGCACATCCAATCCGAGCAGCATAACATTTTTACCGTCTGTTTTATACAAAGCTGCATCCGTGAAAAACTCATCTCTAAATGAATCCTCATCCGTCGCCACACCATTTAAGAATCCGGCAAGCTTACCGTTTTCCTTATCTACCGCAACGAGAAATAATTCCGGTACCTTTTTAATTCTTTCCTTCATGCTCTTTTCAGAGCACGCCTCATTTGGTGGAAAACAAATCTGTTCTATCCTAACAGCCTGATCGGCCTCGTCCTGATTAATTGAACGAAATTCGTATTTTTCAATTATATCTTTTGTTGATTGATTATTCATAACAGTCACCTTTTTATTAAAAGTATTTTATTAATAGTTTTTTAATTATTTTTATTAAGCTATATTGTTTTATCTATATTTTTTTCATATACTTTATCGGAACACTTTTAGTCAACCACACACCGTTTACAGACAAATAAAAAACATAATTATCCGCCGCCATTCCTGCAGCATCTATCTCGTATATGACAGGTTTGCCGTGTCTGCTTCCCACATTTCGTGCAGTCTCAACATCCTTTGATAAATGCACATATAGTCTTGTCTTTGGCACAAGTCCCTGTCTGTCTATTGATGCAACATACTTCTCGCCCGTTCCATGATATAAGACATCCGGTGGTGTCTTTTTTTCAAGCTCCACATCAACAGGTATCGAGTGTCCCTGATTAGCTCTGATTAGTGTCTTATCCTCATTAAAGGAATATCTCTGCTTATTATCGTTTGCAACAATTTCTTCAAGTATGGACATTGTAAGATAATCATCTTTATTATCTCTTTTTGATTTATTTATTCCTTCTATCAGTTCATCAACCTTTGCCCAACCATGCTCATCAAGAGCTATGCCTATAATCTCAGGCTTATGGCGAAGTATCAAACTGATAAATTTACTTGTGTCTTTTAACGGCATTATCATCCCTCCAATATTTCTAAAAATAATTTATTAAGAGTTTCCCAATCTGCTGTCCTGTCATCATCCATAGTTTTTATCAACTGCTCATATCTGTTTATCTCATTTTCAATATAACTCTTAATCACAGGAAGCTGCGGATTCAGATCCTTTTCATCACTTCTTGATTTTATGTCAAGCATCTTATCTATCTCATCCGATAAATCCTCCGGTAATTTTTGCATAAGCAGCTCATCAAATCTAACCGGTGGTATAGAATGATTATCCTCAATATACTTACATGCCAAAAGAGGCCGCAGGGCATAAATATACTTCTTATACCTTACGACATCATCCTGCAGGTATTGTTTAAATGTATTATTTGCAGTTCCGTAATAATGATATAGGGCAATCTTCCTGGAAAAATATTTTTTTGCGCCCTCATAGACTACCTGCCATTCATCCGATTTCTTATAAACTATCGGTGAATTGGCCCACTCAAATAAGGTCGCGTTGCCCTTATGAAACTGTATAAGAGTTTTCTTCAAATCCCATCCGTTTATATCAAGTACATTATCAAGCTGCCATTCGATGACATCTCTCATCTCCTGAAGCTTAAGATAATCCTCCTTATTTCTGATATAAATGAACCTTACATCGTAATCACTGTCAGGAGACTCAACTCCCCACGCCCTGCTGCTAGACTCTACCGCATAGATAATTCTGACATTTTCTTTTTCTTCTATCTCTGACAGCTTATCTAAAATCTCATTTCTTATGTCACTCACCAAATTCACCCTCAATCGCTTTTTTGTTCATATACTCAACAAATCTTTCAACCTTTTCCATATCAGGATTATCCGGAAGCTTTGTATTGTTTGTAGCAGTCTCAAGCCTCTTTTCATAATCGGACAACAATGCATAAAATTCATCCGAATATGTCCTGTCAGCTTTTTGAAAATCTCCCCGTCTTATGCTTCTTAAGAGCTCCAAATCATCAGTTCTGTGAGTTCTTATTTCACCCTTTTCCAATATGTCTATCGCCATCATGAAAAGCCTCACCAGATGCATAGCATGCTTATTGAGATGATTATCATCCTTCTTTTTATTGCGCTTGCCAATCTTATCGTAATCCCTGATTACGCTGTTCATAGCGCCAAGCATACCCTCATAATCCCTAAGCGGCAGGTGCTTATAATCCGCATCCACAAAAATTTCCGTCTCAAGCTCCGGATTATCCGACTTATCTATGTAAATATTTATATTACCTTTATCAAACATTTCATTGCGTCTGGCAAAATCCTCCAGCGCATTTTTCACAGAATTATAAATGTGCTGCTCCCGCTCCTGTTGCGGCAAGGAATCCCTTGCTATAGCATTTTGCAATCTTCTTAATTGGGCGCTTGCATAACCTCCAAAGGATTTCGCAGCCCTCTTTGACAAAAATAAATCCTTGTTATCCAAAAGCTCCTGTCCAAGCGAAGTCTTAATCAGATACTGATCATCATCAAGTCCAAGCAGTTCAATAGTATTGGGATTGCAATCAAGAAGCAGCCTGACAATCTTATTAAATGAATAAATAACCGTATCCGTCTTGTCATCCTCATACTGCTCAAACTCCGTCAATCCTAAAATGTCAGACGGAAGATTTAGAGTAATGCCTCTGAAATCTATATCGCTGTTCTCGTTATTGGTTCCGTATGCATAGCTTCCGCCTACACCAAGTAAAATAATCCGTTTAGCCAAGCGAGGATTGGTTTTTAGAAAGGAATATTCAGTTGTTGAAAGCAGCTGTTTGAAATCCATATATATTTCCTCTTTAAATTTTACTGATACTTTTTCTCCACCACTACAATACAATTTGATGCAGGATATTCAACCTCGTTTCCGTCAACATCAGTAAGTGTAAGATACTTATTCAGATTATCCGGATAGCCCGGTTCGAGAAGCTCATCCGCACAAATAATTCTTGCACCCAGTTCTTCAAAAAATGTCTTATATTCAGCAAGTGTAAAATATCCGAATTGCTCCTGTACTTCGTGAGCATAGCTTTCCGTACCCCAGGTATAGGTGTACATAAACTCACGTATAAAATTAATGTCCCCGATTACCGTAAGTGATTCCTCATCTGTAAAACTAACCTTTTTCTCATCGGATATGTCTTTAAGTCCTTTAAAATCATGGGTATAATTTTTGAAAAAGTCAAGTCCGGATTTATCCTTAAATATAAGCTTTCTTAACTCACTACTATCGGTTTTTATACCGTCTCTTATGATTATCCTTCCTCCAAAGTTAAGACTGTCATACGCATATCTTAAAGCGCGTCTCACACTTTCTGTATCAAACTTTCCGTTTGCGCCCTCGGTATAGGAATATATCTCATGGAGTATGGATGAAAATATAATGCTGTCAACCTTTTCTTCAAGCGGGCAGTCCACAAAATTATGTACTCTGACATTCCAGCTGCGGCCTTCCTTTTTCTTTTTTTGATTCAAGGCATCAATTACATTTGTCGAAATATCCGTTCCGATAATTGTCTTTTCGGGATATTTTTCCTGCAAGCGGTCGAGAAGTATTCCCCCACCTGAACCGACGTCAACCACACTTTCACCAACCACATAATTAATAATTCCATCCTTTGTACTTGATGCCACATCATTCATCGTATCGAGATACTTATCCTCATTGTTAAGCCTGTCAAAGGCATCTCTTCTAAAACCGAACATATCGTATAGCACAATGATACTTTTCTCAAATGTAAGCAATCCCGAACGCTCCGCCTCCACACAAAAGTCAATAAGCTTTTCACACACAGGTGAGAATTTAAAATTGACAAATGCAGCACCGTTTTCAATCGAAACATCCAAATTTACATTTTGAACCGATGCATCCAAAATATACTTTTCAATTATTCTTTTCTTATACACATTAATATGCTTCTTTCCCTCATAATCATAATAAAGAGAATCAGCAAGCGGCTTAAAATTAAGATGACGTACATTTTTATCCTCAAGCTGCTTCAATACATTTTTGATAACGGTTTTTATCTGTCCCATATCAAAATCAGAAAGAGCCGAAGTAAAATACCACAG
This sequence comes from uncultured Lachnospiraceae bacterium, assembly GCA_902800325.1. Taxonomy (GTDB): domain Bacteria; phylum Bacillota; class Clostridia; order Lachnospirales; family Lachnospiraceae; genus Coprococcus_C. Next base: position 22,091 of record CADCDW010000013.1, on the reverse strand, counting down.
CTCATACTTTGAGAAAACATTTTTTTCAAAAAACTCTGCATCGTCATCGTATATATCTATCTCTCTCGGACAAAGCTTCTCCAAACGGTATTTTGCGGAATACTCCGACAGATCACCATCCGGTATCCTGTCTATAAGCACCTTAACATCGCCCTTAATCGAGGTCCATATATCATCGCTGACTGCTCTGATAATACACTCATTTAATATAAGCAAAAGACCTTTAATATCTTCATCCGTTAATGCATTCAATAAAAGTAACTCTCTGTTATGACTTACCGGAATTTCACCTCTGATGCACTGTCCGATAAGTCCATGAGTTTTAATAAGTATATAAATCAACCGACATCTGTTTTTTTCTTCATCAGATGAACTTTCGTCGGTTATGTGATTTTCAGCGTATATGCTTGCCGAAGCCTCATTATGTATATCAAGAGCATATCCCTTATCTTTCCAAGTGCGTCTTTCTTTCTCAAGTCCTCCCTTAGCCACCTCGGACCACTTCAAAACCTCACTTATTATACGCTTTAACGTATTCTCATCAGCTATGAGCTCATCAAGTATATCCAGTGTTCTCATAACATACTCGATGGTTTCTCTTCCGGATATAGCATTTATGCTTTTTACACGCTCGGCATTTACATATATGTTATCTGTTTCGGTCAGATACTTAAGCCAGAGGTTGTCCGCTGTTATCTCCTCTCGCACATTACCGTCGCCGTCAAAATACTTATCAAAATTCTTACTCATTTGTTTTCTCCATTCGCCTTTTTACTCCTCGTCTTCCTCCACCATCACATAAAGTCGGCTTGGTCTATGGGCATCTCCTGTTGTCATGTATTCGGTTTCCTCAACCATACCAGCTATCTTCTTACGGAAGTTTGCTTTATACAGTTTCTTTCCGAGAAGGATTTCATAAACCCTTTGAAGCTCCGGCAGTGTAAACATTTTATCTACAAGGTGAAATGCTATGTCAGTATACTCAACCTTGTTTGCCAGCCTCCACCTTGCATAATCTATAATCTCCTTATGGTCAAATGCCAGCTCTTCATCACCGGCAAGTAAATCCTCTACATCCACAAGCCATGCACCCGCTACACGCTCACCGGGCCTGAATGCAAGCTTCTCAACAGGCAGAAGCGCCATATATGCAACTGATATGATTCTCATTCTCGGATCCCTGTCCACATCTCCGAAGGTATAAAGCTGTTCAAAGTAAATATCCTCAAGTCCTGTTTCTTCCTTTATACCACGCCTCACCGCTTCATCAAGAGTCTCATCTATTCCGACAAACACTCCCGGGAGTGCCAGCATCCCTGCAAACGGTTCCTCCTCCCTTTCTATCATAAGAAGTTGAAGCTTGTCGTCCTCAATGGTAAATACAAGCAGGTCAACCGCTACAGACATTTTTTCATATAATGACGAATCATATCCCTTCATACTTTGGTTCTTCCTCTCTTTCTATTGATATACTTTCACAATAAGACTGATAAACCCTTATGCTATCCTGATTATAAACTTCTCTTATCTCTTTATATGATTTTATTTCTTCCATATTAATCATCCTCTCTTCCTATACAACGAGTCTTCCTTCCCGATCGGCCACGCTTACTTTTAATTCCATTCCCGAATTAAAATCTATGGAATCCTCAAGTATTCCATCTGAAAATACCACTCCGTTTTCCGGCATACCCGATACAAATGTAAGACTATCCTTTGCCGTAACACGACCATATACAAGTCCGGTCTGTGTAAACTTACTCGGATACGGTTCTCTTACCTGAAATGTAAGCTGCCCACAGTCCCAGCTGTAGGATGGCTCCGGTACATCACCAAGCTTAAACGCCTTTGCCATACCGCGAAGCTCTGCCATAACAGATTTATGCCAGCCGGTCATTCCAAGTCCGGTTGATATGATTACACCGGAGGATGACTGATTTTCTACTATACCATTATAACACATATGATACCTTGCGGAAGTATGATTATTTATTCCCACGAAAAAATCATTTACGGCATAGAGTATCTGTCCATCCTTGGTTTCCGCCTTACCCATTGTAACTTTTCTTTCATCAAATTCTCCTTTTACAACCTTTGGAATTATCCTGCATGCGTCTTCCGGCTCAAAAGGAAGCAGCTCTCCGCTCCATCTTTTTGTATCGGGATTAATGCCTATAAGCGGTTGACCATCCAGATACTTCATAACATTTGCAACAAGTCCGTCCTGACCCACTGCTATGATTATATCCTTCGCTCCAAATATCATATTTGGAACATACTCTCTGTCTATCTCCTGAATTCTCGCATAAGGTTGGGCAAGCTCATGAACCTTCTTTAACGCACAGTAGTAATTATTATGCTCTAACTCATAGTCACCAAAATCAGCACCCAAATGTTCAACATAAAATCTTGCCTGTTCTATGGTATTATATCTTTTTTTCAAGTCCTCAAGTCTAGTTTTCCTTTTTACTATGATTATCTTATTCATGCCTCTGTCCATAGCCTGCCCTCCTTCCTTATTTTTATATGCTTTGGTTGCAATTCCTGTGTCCTTTAATATCGCTGATGCCTGTTATTTATTTTTTTGTATTATAGTCTCAAGCAAATCCGGAGTCATATTAAGAGTTCCTATTTTTCCGGCATTTTCACCAAGTTCCATAAATGCCTTAGCCATAAGAGTATTTGGATCCATTTGAGCAAGCGCACAGGCTTCAATCAATGCAACATTTACATTTTCATATGCTTTCATCATTGCAGCTACAGCATACGCCTTTTCTTCAGCCTTACATCTCTCATTTTCAACCTCAAGGGCAACGTATTCCTTGTTCCTTTCCTCAAGCTTAATTTTCTCCTCCATCTCCTGCTGCTTAATCTTTATCTTCCTTGCTGCAGCCATCTCATCAAGCTCAAGCTCACCCTCAAGAGCTACACTCTTTATCTCCTGCTCCTTTTCCTTCTTTTCCTTCTCCATGGCAAGTTCGTGTCTTTGGATACTCAGCTTCATTTCCTGCTTTTTTTCATTTTTTTCTTTTTCCTTTTCAGCAACCTTTATCTCCGTATTGAGCTCGTTTTCTTTTATTATCCTCTCCTGCTCAATCGCTGCATTTCTTCTTAAGTAGATAGCATCATCCTGTTCCTTAAGTATCTGCTCTCTGGCAGCTGCCTCAAGTGCCTTTCTTGTTTCAGGCTTAGCAGTTATTCCAAGCACATTAACCGCTATAACTCTGATGCCGAGGCTTTTTATCGTTTCATCCTCACTGAGACCGTTTGATATAAGCATAGCCATTTCGTCCGCAAGAGTTATTATGGTCCTGACATCCCTCTTACCTACTTCTCTTATGACAATTGCCTTGATTATGTTATTAATTCTTTTATTTAATACATTCATCGCAGCGTATTGTCTTTCATATTTTCCGGAATCAAATGCAAAATCCGCCATCTTAATTGCCTGATCATAATTACTTATCATGTATGTAGTAGCTCCCTGTACACATACAGTTTGAAAATCAGAAGTAACCAATTCATCAAAAGCAAATGCTCCGTCAAATGCTGTAGCAGGTACAACCAATATATTGGTTCTCATGCTGCTGTAAAGGACTGACAAGCCTAAGCCCCTCTTAACTACATCTCCATCCTTAATCACCATTACATAATCATTTGGTTGAAACTTTCTAAACCGTATTCCCATAATATCCTCCTTTCCGGCATTTATGCCTTATAAAAATACATTGTTTCGTTAGTATATTATCACTACTAACTATATATGTATAATAGTATACTTTTGATACTTTGTCAAGTATTATTTTACTACTAACTAATTTTTTAAATATTAGTAGTAATTCAACACTATCATATGCTTTGTTTAAAATTTTTATAAATTCAGCAAAAAAACAAGGCAAAAAATGTAATTCAAATTTCCTTTCATTATCATACCCGTAAGGTAAAAAACTTTCAGAAAAGCAACCATCAAAAATATTCCTTTCGGTGGCTATGTGCATATAAAAAGCCCTGCAGTAAAGCAACCTGCAAGGCTTTTTTTCTTATTATATATATCATAAAATCAGTTTAAAATTACATAAATACCAAGTAAAACAATTAAGAATAAAACATTATAGACAGTAAATACACGTATGTATTTACCCTTTTCATTTTTATATTCATTTGCAAACGCCTTATAGGATATAAGGCTTGCCATAGATGCAATAAGCGTTCCGAGTCCGCCAAGATTTACACCAAGCAAAAGAGCTTTATGGTTTGTGGTAAATCCCGAAAGCAAAAGTGTGGCAGGAACATTACTGATAAACTGGCTTGCAATTATGGAAGTATATACCTCCCTACCCTGCACAAGCTTTTCCAGCATATCTCTTATATATCCGACTCGTCCCATATTACCGATAAATATGAAGAAACCGATAAAAGTCAATAAGAGCATATAGTCCGCCCTTAAAATTATCTTTTTATCTAAAATAAAAACAACAGCTAAAATAATCAAAGCCATAACATACCACGGAACTATACGAAGCACGGTTAATACCGCAAGGGCAAATAAAATAAGATATATAATAATATCGCCGGGCTTGGTGTGTCCTTTGGACAAATCGCCACCCTTATTATCAGCCACATTTATCTCTTTATTTCTTTCGGGCAAAAACACAATTCCGACAATTAACAAAACCAAAGCCAAAAGCGTATATGGAAGCATCCATATTATAAATTCATCAATCGATATACCTGTCAGTCCGTAAAGGTAAAGATTTTGAGGATTACCAATCGGTGTTAGCATGCTTCCAAGATTTGCCGCTATGGTCTGAAGTACTATAACCCGAAGTGCCATTTTCTCCATGCCGCAGCTTTTCAAAATCATAATCGCAAACGGAACAAAGGTTATAAGCGCAACATCATTGGTAATAAGCATACCTCCGAAAAAGCAAAGGAATATAAAAATTGCTGCAAGCTGCCAGCCTTTTTTCACTCGTCCAAGAAGATAGTTTCCGATGATATCAAATACACTGTTTTCCTTTAACCCTTGTATCACAACCATAAGTCCCCAGAGTATTCCCAGTGAACGCCAGTCAATATATGAGAGGTATTCCTTATCCGGTCTTGTAAAAAATACAGATATAAATGCCAGAACCCATGCTGCAATAAGCACAGGATCTGACATTATTTTTTTAATAATACCGTTTTTATTTTTCATGATAAAAATATTTTTCTTTCATAATTATATTATTTCATTTTTCTATTATTTTTTTAACCTTCATTTATTACCGCTTTAAATCAATTAAACTTTATCAACAACTAACAATCGTCTTTCTTGCCACAGTTGCAGCAGTCGCCGCAGCAGCCGCCACCCTTTTTCTTTTTTCTTACAGTAGAGTAAACTGCTGCCCCAAAAGCTGCCACGATAACAATTATCAAAATAATATCCCAAGCGTTCATACTAATTCACCTATAACAGCAAACGATATTCATAGCATATACCTATCATGCTTTTAAATCTATCATGCTCTTAAATCTATCATTTCTTATACCATCGATTCAATTTGTCTATAACACTCCGGTCAACAAACATATCATCCTAAAAATAAGCACCACAAACCATGCGACCATGCACTGCCATATCACCATGGCTATCGAATATTTTCTTCCAAGAGTCCTCTTGACGGAAGCAATCGCAGCCACACAAGGTGTATATAAGAGCGAGAATATAAGAAGTGATGCAGCAGCAAGATTGGTCATAGCTGCTGTTACATTTCCGGCAAATAAGATCTCAAGAGTTGATACAACGCTCTCCTTTGCCATAAATCCACTGATTAAAGAAACGCAGATTCTCCAATCGCCAAGTCCGATCGGACTCATAATCGGTGCTAAAAATCCTGCAACCGCTGCAAGCATGCTGTCTTTTGAATTCTCAACCAAATTAAAATGTATATCATAGCTTTGTAATAGCCAAACCACAATCGTTGCAATCAAAATAACAGAAAATGCTCTCTGAAGGAAGTCCTTTGCCTTCTCCCAAAGAAGTCTTGATACATTTTTCGCACCCGGCATACGATAATTAGGAAGCTCCATAACAAAAGGAACTGCCTCGCCTTTAAACAACGTACCTTTATAAAAGACTGCCGCTAATATTCCTACAAGTATTCCAAGCAGATATAGTCCCACCATAATAAGACCGCCACGCTTTGGGAAAAATGCATTTACAAAAAACGCATATATCGGAAGCTTTGCTGTACAACTCATAAATGGTATAAGTAATACAGTCATCTTTCTGTCACGTTCAGACGGAAGTGTCTTTGTGGACATTACGGCAGGAACCGTACAGCCAAAGCCTATAAGAAGCGGAACAATACTTCTTCCGGAAAGACCTATCTTTCTAAGAAGCTTGTCCATAACAAACGCTACTCTGGCTATATATCCACTGTCTTCCAAAAGCGACAGAAAGAAAAACAATGTAACAATTATCGGCAGGAAGCTCAGCACGCTTCCAACACCTGCAAATATTCCATTAACTATAAGACCGTGTATCGTGGCATTTACGTCTGCCGCAGTAAGTGCCTTATCAACCACCTGCGTAAGCTTTTCTATGCCAAATTCCAAAACTTCCTGCAGCCATGCACCAACCACATTAAAGGTAAGCCAGAATACAAGCCCCATTATCGCTATAAACATAGGAATGGCAGTATACTTTCCTGTAAGTATTTTATCCATTCTCTCGCTTCGTATACGTTCCTTACTTTCTCTTGGCTTTTTAACCGTACTCTCGCAAACCTTTCCTATATATGCAAATCTCATATCGGCAATCGCAGCACTTCTGTCCAGACCTCTTTCCTTCTCCATCTGGACTACTATGTGTTCTATGGTTTCAAGCTCATTTTGTTCAAGCTTAAGTGCTTCTATAACAAGCGGGTCACCCTCTATCACCTTGCTTGCCGCAAATCTGACCGGAAGTCCTGCCGTTTTAGCATGGTCATTAATAAGATGTATGACCGCATGAAGGCATCTGTGTACAGCTCCTCCGTTGTCGCTCTCATCACAAAAATCCTGCTTCAAAGGTTTTTCCTGATAATATGCCACATGAACAGCATGATCTATAAGTTCATGAACGCCCTGATTTTTCGCGGCAGAAATTGGTATGACAGGCACTCCAAGCATAGCCTCCATCCCGTTTATATCTATAGTTCCGCCATTGGCACGAACTTCATCCATCATATTTAATGCAACAACCATCGGTACATCCATCTCAAGAAGTTGCATTGTAAGATATAGATTCCTTTCTATATTGGATGCATCAACTATATTTATAATTCCCTTTGGATGTTCCTCAAGGACAAAGCTTCGTGATACTATCTCCTCACTGCTGTAAGGCGACATGGAATAAATACCCGGAAGGTCAGTAACCAGAGTATTCGGATGTTCCTTTATCGCTCCATCCTTTCTGTCAACGGTTACACCCGGAAAATTTCCCACATGCTGATTAGAACCGGTAAGCTGATTAAAGAGCGTAGTCTTACCGCTGTTTTGATTTCCGACAAGAGCAAATGTGAGCTTCGTCCCCTCGGGAAGCGGATTTTCATTTTCCTTCTCATGATAGATACCGCCTTCGCCAAGACCTGGGTGTTCCTTATGAAATGCAGTCGCATCATCATTTTCAACTTTGTATTTTTTATTTTTTTTTCTGTTTTTATCTGACAGGCTTAATTCACCGGTTTCAGTTTTTTTCTTCTGAGATTCCAGAGCAGGTTTACCATCCACGAGAATTTCGGTTTCTCCAAATGGCTCAACCTCAATTTTCTCCGCATCAGCAAGTCTTAGTGTAAGCTCATATCCATGTATGAGAAGCTCAACCGGATCTCCCATTGGTGCATATTTTACAATCATTACTTGTGCTCCGGGTATCACACCCATATCAAGAAAATGTTGTCTTAAGGCACCCTCTCCACCTACTGATTTAATTATTGCATTTTTTCCTATCTTTAGTTCTCTTAAAGTCATTTTTATCTTACCGTTCTTTTATATTTTCTTTCATAACAATCGTATAGGCTGTGAAATTATTCTATCATTCCACAGCCTTAATATTAATGTATTATCTATATAATTTTACTCGTACTCAATCGTTCCACTTGGCTTTGGTGTAAAGTCATAAAGCACTCTGTTTACGCCCTTGACCTCAGTTGTGATTCTTTTTACGAGATGTTTCATAAGTTCAAACGGTATATCCTCCACTTCGGCTGTCATCGCATCTGTTGTATTGACCGCACGTATGATAACCGGCCATTCAAATGAGCGTTCTCCATCTTTTATGCCTGTTGATTTAAAATCCGGAACAACTGTAAAGTACTGCCATACCTTTCCTTCAAGTCCGTTCTTTGCAAACTCTTCACGTAAGATTGCATCTGCTTCACGAACAGCTTCAAGTCTGTCTCTTGTTATAGCGCCAGGACATCTTACTCCAAGTCCCGGTCCCGGAAACGGCTGACGATAAACCATATTGGCAGGAAGTCCAAGTCTTTCTCCCACTACACGAACCTCATCCTTGAAAAGTATCTTAACAGGCTCAACCAATTTAAAATTCATGTCCTCAGGAAGTCCTCCCGCATTGTGATGTGCCTTGATACCTTTCTCACTCTCAAGTATATCCGGCCAGATAGTTCCCTGTGCCAAAAATTCTATACCGTCAAGCTTTCTTGCTTCTTCGGCAAATACTTCTATAAATTCTCCACCGATAATCTTTCTCTTAGTCTCAGGATCTGTAACTCCCGCAAGCTTATCAAGGAAACGGTCAGTAGCATCCACATAAACCAGATTTGCATTCATCTGATTACGAAATACTTCTATAACCTGCTCCGGCTCACCCTTTCTAAGTAATCCATGATTAACATGAACACATACAAGCTGCTTGCCTACCGCTTTTATCAAAAGCGCAGCTACAACCGATGAATCTACTCCACCCGAAAGTGCCAGTAATACCTTCTTGTCTCCAACCTGCTCCTTAAGTGCTGCCACCTGTTCCTCGATAAATGCATCCGCAAGCTCAGGCGTAGTGATGCGAACCATATCGTCCGGACGTCTGTCATTTGCCATTTTTTAATTCCTCCTATATCCTTTATTTTTAATTATTAAATATTCCGTTTTTCTTAAGTTTAGTCAATATATTGCTTTATTTTAAAGCATATTTTCCTACACACTTTTTTTCAGGTACTCTTCAAACTCATCTTCAGGCACAGGCTTTGAAAAATAATACCCTTGGAAAAGTTTACAGCCCATTTCAGAAAGTTGTTGATACTGTTGCTTTGTCTCTACGCCCTCAGTGAGCGATATAATTTCAAGTTCCTCGGAAAGCTTAATTATATTCTTAAGAATCTTCATAGGCTTCTCATTTTCTGTGCTGTCCGAAAGGAATTTCATATCTATCTTCAATACATCTACAGGCATATCCTTTAACAGATTAAGTGATGAATAACCGCTTCCAAAGTCATCCATTTCGACTATAAAACCCTGCTTTCTGAACTCTTCCAATATCCTCATTCTGTTGTCGGCATCATTCATCATAACCGTCTCGGTTATCTCAAGTCTAAGTTTTTTTGGCTCTATATCATATTCTTTTACAAGCTTTGAAATTTCTGATACAACATTTATATAATAAAAATCCATAGGTGAAATATTGACCGATATAAATAAATCATCATGCTTGCCCTTCCACTCGGACAAAAGCCTGCAGGCACATCTCCACATATGCTTGTCAACATCTACAATCATTCCGTTATTCTCAAACAATGGTATAAATTTAACAGGTGGCATAAATCCATATTCAGGGTGTATCCACCTTGCAAGAGCCTCAGCTCCCACAACATTTCCTCCATTGTCGGTTATAGGCTGAAGGTATGGTCTAATCTGCATAGTTTCTATAGCTTCATGCAGATATGAGCTGATTTTCTGATCCCACATAACTTTTTCTCTTAGCTTATCATCATAAAAAGCTATATGTGTGTTATATTCATCTGTAACAGAAGATATCGCAAAATGAGCTCTGTCAAATAAAACCGAGACATCGGTATCCGATTTACTTACAGCATTTACTCCAAGATAGATGTGAAGCTGATGTTCAACATTACCATCTGTTACTTTAAAGTTGCTAAGGTCTTCTTCTATCTTATCAGCATCAAAATCATCCGACGGCACCAACATACCAAAGGTATCACCTGCAATCCTGCCGTACAGACAATCCTCAGTCATATTTTCCTTAATCCACTCTGCGATACGACATAGTGCAAAATCTCCGAAGGCTGAGTTGAAAATGTCATTTACTATTTTAAAGTTTTTAACATCAAGGAATACCAAAAAATATTCTTTTTCCTTATCATTATCAAGTCTTTCCCTTATCTTTTCATAAAGATAAGGCTGTGTATAAAGTCCTGTTAAGTTATCATGATTTAAATTATAAAGTTCTCTTTTTAACTTTAATTTTTCTTCTGTATGGTCACGAACATATAAGAATGAACCCATGAGGTGATTTTTTTCATCCATTACAGAATGCATCTCAAGGGAATAGTATAATGCCTCATCACCGGTACCGATAACCCTGTCCTCCGACCAATCGGTTTTATCATCATCTCTCTTTCCAAACATATCTGTAAGTCTTTCGACAACAAGCTCAAGAGTATCTTCATTTACTCCTGTAAGAGCCTTTGCCGGTTCATTGATCCATATCGGTTTTCCGTTTGGATCATATACAAATATAGAATCCGGAATTCTTGATGCGATACGTGAAAGCATCTTATCCAGAAGTCTCAACGGACGATAATATACAGCAAGATAAAACACAAGTATACCAAATATTCCATACCCAATCATGGAACGGTCAACAGATTGCTTTGACCAAATATAAAATACACGCCACAAACAAATTATTACCAAAGCAAGAATTATAACTGTATATCTTTCCCTGAACACTCTTGTAGTTTTAGATGCTATAAGTGCAAATATAAGTATAACACAAGCCAGTATCGTATAATCTACTATTCTATGTAACGTACAACCAAAATGTGGTATAAGTTTATAATAAGGCTTACCATCAAATTCCAAATATTGCACATCAAATGCATGTCCAAAAACCACATTTAATAAAATCTGAACTATATCCGCAGAAAGAATAAAATACATAACTGTCGGTTTACGCTTTGAATCACGTCTGCCGCCACAATAATAATTGGTAAAATTGACCAGCATGGCCATAACAATATCCATACCTATAATATAAATATAGTATCCTATAATAGATACTAATTTATAGCTTGAAAAGACAAATATGGCATTGCCAATAACAGGCGGAATAAGGGAAAATTCCAATAATCCGACTGATTTTCCTATTGATTTAGTTGTTCTGGTGCTCTCTAAAGTGCACATTGCGAGCGCAAAAGCAATTATCACAAATAATACAAAATAAACAAGGCGCATATCCATACAACGTCACCTTTTCCCCATTTTATTATTCAAAGTATTCAGTCATTAAAGACAGAATAATCTCTTTCAAAAAAGGACCTCTGACATCTCTTTTTTCAGTATATCCTTTGGAACGCTTTCTATCAAGTATTTCTTTACATAGGCCTTACTTTTTCCGGACTTCTCATTATAAGTTTTATATAATCCTCATATCTTTAATTCCCTTATCGTCATTTTTCAATTGCGTTCTATTTTTATCGCTTTACAAGCTGTTCCAATGTAGCAAAAAGCACCTCAGGTTGTACAGGCTTCGAAAGGTGAGCATTGAGTCCTGCCTGCATACTTCGCTGAACATCTTCGTCAAATGCATTGGCAGTCATCGCTATGATAGGTATTTTTTGAGCATCTTCTCTATCAAGCGACCTTATAGCCCTGGTTGCTTCAAGTCCATCCATTACAGGCATTCTCATATCCATAAGAATAGCATCATAGTATCCTGCTTCATGTTCTTTGAATTTGTCTATTGCTATCTGTCCGTTTTCAGCAAGTTCAACCTCTATCTCACGCATAGAAAGAACCATCATCATAATCTCTGCATTTATAGATACATCTTCTGCCAAAAGAACTCGTTTTCCTTTAAGGTCTACCGTATCACGTTCAAGTTTCTCATTTTTTCGTCTGAACGCTTCTCTAAACTCGTCCATTACCATACCGGCAAAAAGCGGCTTGGAAACAAATGTGTCTACCCCCGCTTCCCTTGCTTTTTCTTCTATTTCATCCCAGTTAAATGATGTAAGTATAATTATCGGAGTATCATATCCGACTATCGCTCTTATACGTCTTGTAGTCTCAACTCCGTCCATTTGTGGCATACGCCAGTCGACAAGTATCAGATCATAATCGTCTTGCCTTGTATGGCGTATCTTAACCTTTTCAACTGCCTCATATCCCGTCTGTGTGGTTTCACAGTTAATTCCTATCTGTCCGAGCACAAGCTTGGCATGCTCTAAGGCAATCGTATCATCATCCACAACGAGCACACTCATTTCATGAGGATTTAATTCTCCATACTTGGTTTTTATATCAGTTTTTTCTGATTCTCCAAGTGTCAGCACAACCTTAAATGTGGTACCTTTTCCCTTTTCGCTTTCAACTTCTATATGTCCGTTCATAAGTTCTATCATGCTCTTTGTGATAGGCATTCCAAGACCGGTACTTCCGTATTTACTGGTTGTTGAAGAATCTTCCTGTGTAAACGGATCAAATATGTGCGGCAGATATTCTTTGCTCATACCTATTCCGGTATCTTTAAATATCATCTTAATCGTCGCTTTTCCATCAAATCTTGTTCCTTCCTTTATGATAAGGCTTACCTTGCCTCCTTCCGGCGTAAACTTGACGGCATTGCCGAGAATATTTATCATAATCTGCCTTAACTTCATCGCATCACCGATATAATAGTCATCAATTTTGCCGATGGTTCTGCACTCATATTCTATATTTTTTTCACGACACTGTCCTGTAATAATTGTATTTACCTGTTCAAGACTCTTTGCAAAAGAAAATTCTGCATTTTTGATGACCATACGCCCTGATTCAATACGACTCATATCAAGTATATCATTGATTATTCCCAAAAGGTGCTGCGCAGAGTATTCCATCTTCTCCAAATATTCTTTTACCTTTTCGGAAGCCGAAGGATCGTTCATAGCTATATTATTGAGGCCGATTATCGCATTCATCGGTGTTCTTATTTCATGACTCATATTGGACAAAAATACTGTTTTTGCCTTGCTGGCCTGCTCAGCCGCCGTCAATGCGTCTGTGAGCGTCTGTTGCTGTTCGATTTCTTTTCTTATATCAGCATCGACATCTGTAAAACAAGCACCAACATTATGAATCATATTGTCGTCACGGTCTTCAGGGTGACGCACTCCTGCAAATTTGACCATTTCATATGATTCCTTGCCGTCAACGCATATCATATAACGATATCCTATTACCAGTCTTTCCTTTAATCCTTCACGTATAGAATCAGGCTGTACAAATCTCATAAATTCTTTTCTATACGGCTCCATAACATATCGGTTGCAATAATCTGTAAAAGATTCCATATATTTGAATCTTTGGCCTGCTTGTAATCCATGGATATCACTTCTCGATTGGTAACAAACACCCTCATCATTGTCAAGATCCAGATAGTAGACACTGCGATAGTCCGATGCAAGTGCTGTAATCATTTTTTCCTGCTGTTCCTGACGGGTTTTTTGCCTGAGAAGTTCTTCATTAAGTGCAAGTTTTTGTTCCAGTTCAGCTTGCTTTATACGGTTTTCCGCATCTGCAGTTTCTTTTTCTATACGCAATCGTGTAGATTTTTTGTTTTGTAAGAAAAAATATGTAAAAAATGCAGCCAATACGAAAACAGTTATAACAGTCTGTACCAGACTTCTTATAATAATTCCTTTAGAAACAGAACTGATATTTTCACTTATCACACTCTCTCTTATAAGATATGTGAGCAGCCAATCTGTTCCATCAACAGGAACATAGCTCAAAGTCTCCTTAATTCCATTATATGTAAAACTGACTTCGCCTTTATTACCTTCCTTGAAATCTTTTGCAAGCTTTTCGTATGAATATCCCTCCTCATAATCTGCTTTTTTCATCGCCTCAAGAAGATTATCTTCTACGGCAAGTCCACCCAGGACGGTATTACTTAACGCAACTCCGTCACTTGTGTAAATATTGCAGAAAGTAGTGCCATCCTCCTGAGAGGTCAGGGATACTCCACTTAACATCTCTTCCATATTCATTTCCATGAAACATACAACCAGTGTTTCATTATTAAAAGAGATTTCTACAGGAAGCGCAATTATTACTTTTTTATCGGTACTGTCAAGATTTTTAATAGAAATTTCAGGTTCACTCAATGCCCTATAATCAAAATCATATTCATCTATATCTTTCTGCGGTCCATTTGAAGTATAAATAACTCCTTTCTCATCTACAAATGCAAATCTTTCCAGTTTAAACAGTTGCTTCATCTTCTTTTGATATTCCTGAAGATGTTCCGAATCTTTGATGTCATCTTCTGTCATAAGCTCAAGTGCAGTTTCTATAACATCAAACTTATCTCCAAGATTTTTAGCAACAACCTGTTCCCTACGTCCGGCAAGCTCATCAAGATAGAGCAAACTTACAGAACGTACAGCATTTTCCGTATCTTTTTTAGCCTTATGACCCATCCAAATCGTTCCGAAAACAAAAATCAAAACGATAATGAATCCTCCGATCATTGTAATTTTTGTTGTTTTCTTACCGGTTTCCAACGCTATACCTCCTATGTATATATTTTATGGTACTCTTATTCTATGGTTTCTGTAGCTTTTATATAAAATCCCAGAGGTCTATATCTACGTCCTTTACTTAAGTTTCAATACTATTTATAAGATATTTCATAAACCTTAATTTCAAAAATTATTCATTAAAAACAGAATAATCCCTCTCATACAAAACCTCTATCATCTCTTTTTTCAGTATATCCTTCGGAACACTTTCCAGCAAGTATTTCTTAATATATGCCTTGCTTTTTCCCTGATATTTATAAAGACCGTTTTGCTTTTGTATAATGGCAAACTCGCTCTTCCACAGAAGTGAAAGTTGATTGGTAAGTCTAATCTTAGGACTCATATCAGGTTCTCGAAGCATATAAAAATCCAGTTTGTTTCCTACGGCTTCGACCGTGATAACTCCCCAATAATCAGGGACATGCTCTCTAATATGCTTAGCATGGCTTGTTCCGACAACCACATAATTATAATCAAAAAATCTGTCATAATCCTTAACCTGTCTTGCCAATCTGTCATATGTATCCGCATCGCTTTTTATCTCTGCACCTATAAGTCCCATCTCTGTTACCAAAACTATATCTGCCCTTGATTTACCAATCGTGAGTTCATCAAAGAACCTCACCTTACCATACTTCTCTTCAAGATAATCACACAATTCATCCCGGATATCCGCATCATGCAATATATTCATCAATTCTCCTTTGATCAACTATAATATATTTTCTAATCTCATTATAGCTACATTATATCGTTGTATGCTTTCGTTTGCAACATTCCACATATATTTTCCAATCCACATGCACTCATCCTCAAGACATAAAAAAAGAAACCGATTTTACCCGATTTCTTATATGTTTTTAACGATATCTTACGGTGCTACATCAGTATTACAATTTTCTGCAAAATATCGGATAATTTTACAAATCAAGGAATCCGCTGCCTACGCTGATTCCTGTGGTTTATATATCCCTGGGCAACATACTTTATCCTCCAAAGGGCAAAGCAGCTTATCCTCCACACATAGATAAAGAGTACCCATAATCCTTCTTAATGGTTATCTGTAAAAGACTCTATGCTGCCCTTGGGTTATCCCTAAAGGAATATTATCAAAGTTACCTTAACCAAAAGTCATTTTAAGAAATCATCCGATAACATCTTGTTTATATCTCATAATTCACAAACCATAATATATTCTTCGTCATTTTCATCGACTGTCTTAAATCCGACATTCTTATACATCTTTACAGCATAATTGGCTTTTTGTACTGCCAGGGATACCTTCTCATATCCCTGCCGCTTCAACAGTTCCAGCATCTTAACCATTAGCTGTGAGCCTATGCCCTGCCCCCGATACTCCTTGTAAAGAGAAATTGCGAAGGATGGTGTTTCATCATCTAAATGGCCATAATCATCCATAATCCTCGTCCAGACAGCTCCAACCACTTTTCCTCCGAAATCAGCTACCAGACAATTATCACCTTTGCGACTACCAAAATCATCCGTATAAACTCTCAGTTCCGGTCTTTCTACAATATCTCTTTCCGGTGGCTCTACACCTTCCGGAATAAATATTGCTTCATACAGAAAATCTTTAAGCAGACTGATTTCACTCTTTCTCATATTTCTTATGATATATTTCTTTTGTTTATCATTTACAGTTTCAATGAGGCCGGTAACTAAATCTTGCAATTGAGCTGCGTTTTTATTCGTGATTACAGGCTTCCCGGTTCTTTTTTCCACCGCCAATCGTGCTTCTCCTGCCGCTTCTCCACCTTTAATTGCGACCATTCGACTTTCTTCAAAGGACTCCGGTTGCTTTTGTTTTGATATTTCTGTAGTAGTAGCCTCTGCCAACATATTAAGCACCAGTTCCAATGTTGACATATTATCACGCAGATTTTCCTTCTTCAAGCCTTTATAATTCTTATACTCTCTCGTTGTCATGCCGGACCAGGCTTTTGATATTTCATCTGTAAGAATGGCATATTCCACACCTTTCTTTACGCCACGTTTTTCCCATTCATCCGTAAGTTCTTTTCGCACTTGAATAGCCTGAAGTCGCTGATTGATCCATTCTCCGGAATATCCCTTTTTAGCGTAGGTTTCAAGTGCCCTCTCTATTGTCAGCTCCGGGTCGATTACTTCTTCAATGCGCTCCCTGCCAACCTGTGCCAGCCACAACTTAAAAGGCTCGGCTTTCTTCGATGGAATAGATTGGATCAAACGAAGTAATTGCTCAGTGCTTGCCACGTCAGTATTATATCTTTTTCCATCCTTCGGCGATCTCATTTTCAGTTGGTTACAATTTGTAACCAACTGACTACCCTCTTCTTTAAGCCTATTTTTTAATACTTTCCAATAATTTCTTGCACCGTCTATATCAGGTTGTTCAGTCAGTACTCCAACCACATCCACAACCGAAAAATACCATTCTTCCTCGTCCTCAACCCATGCCGTCCTGATCGGCTGGTTTTCAAATAATTGAACTTTATCATTTGCCATCTGCATTTTCCCCCCTTATCGATTCTTCGTCTTGTATTTGGCTTTTTTCCTCAAGCAGCATAATATATGCCATCATTCTTACCAGATATTCGGGAGGGGCGCTTATTCCCTGTTCCCACTGCTGAAGAGTTCTTACAGGAATTCCAAATTTTCCGGAAAACTTACTTTGTGATAACCCTGTTTTATTTCTCAATTCCTTTATTCTATCTGAAATATCCATATTATCATCTCCTAATTTATTTATACTTTATTAAAGTATAAAATAATATGCATACGTTGTCAACGTATATTTTGCTTTTAACGGGTACAAAACTATTTACTCACAATAAAACTGCAGGTAACCACCGGGATTACCTGCAATCTATTATCATTATCTGTACCAAATGGACGGGATAACACGAATGTATTATTCCATCTCCTCTTTGTCAAGTTGTTGTGTAGCGTTTTTCGTTGGTTTTAGTGGTAGAAATCAGGGAGTTTTGTCCAGATTGTACCTATTGCGTGGATTTTTTAAGAAATGTATTGTCATTTTGTTGTCACTACTATTCTTTACAGAATTCATTCTTTTGACGAAATGCGATGTAAAAAGTATCATATTTTCTTTATACAGCCACCTTCTCAATCACTTCCTTAATCCTGTCAACATCTTCTTGGGGTAATTTCCCGTTATTATATAAATAAGCTATGAATTTATCAATGCCCCTATCCAGCAACTTATTTGCATACTGATTATCTTTACCAAACATTATCAATAACTCTCGATATAAACTTGCTTGAATTGATAATTTATCATACCTAAGCTTCATATCATCATAAGGAAGCGCATATATCTGTACTAACATTTCTCTAACTTTTTCACGTCTTGCATCTACATCACTCAAACTAAATTCAACATAGCTTGATGCAAATTGCTCCAAATAAGTTATCTTGGATTCCAATAAAACTTTTCGTTTCTCTTGGTACTCTTTATTTTTCATTTTATCATTAATTTTCTGTGGACATACCAATAAATTGCCTAATGAATAAAATATATTTTCATTACTACTATCATTAAGAATATGTTCTACATTGAACTCTTCAAAATCGTAGTTTGCAAAAGCATTTGTTTCTGCCTCTAGAATCAGTGGTTTAAATAAGTACACAATTAATCTAGAGGAAACATTTTTTCTTGTTGACCTATTTGTATAAACAATATTGTCTAGTCCATCTGCCAAAACATCATTTTCTTTAAAATACACTTCAAATTTCAACAGAAAACTTAATACATTTCTTTCCACTTCACTTGCGGACTCACTTATCAAGATCCTATGCGACAAATTTGCCACATCTAGTTCAATTTTGTTACTGGTATTATTATCCAAATTAAATGCTATAAAAAAGTTCCTTAAATAAACTATACATTTCTCGTATAATTCATCAGCAATTACATGTGTATCCTTTTTTACTCTGAGCATTAATAAAACTGGTCTAATCTGTCTATTAATCTTTAACTTAAAATAATCATATACTTCTTTTTCTATACCTTCACCAACTGCATTAACAATGTTATAATACATACTTCCATATTTAGTGAAGAAATCAAAAAAATTTACAATTCCTTCCTTTGTTCCCGATTGCAATAATTTCTTAGAGGCTTCAAATAACTGCTCTTTTTTAGTGGCGCCATCCCCCTCATAACATCTAAATATATGTAAATAATAATCATCTATGTCTATTCCGTCCAGAGATACTTCCAACTCATTCCATTTCTCTTTATATGTATCCAATAAAGGCTTTGGCTTCAAATATTTGAACATATAATTTTTTAAAAGTTCCGCTTGTTTCAGTTTAACTCCTCTAGCATTCAATATTTCAAATATATTATAAACCTCTTCTTCTTGCATGGATGATACAGTCACCACTCTTGTTGTCAAAAATTGCTTGTTAAACTTCATTATCTTTTGCATATCCATACTATTTAGATGATTACAAAAAAACTTAAATCCTTCCAAAATCAAGTCGTCACCTTTTTTCTTCGTTTGCACCATCGAATCCATTTCTGCAAGAGAATCTTGTTCATCATCCAATAACAATTGGTTAATTCTTTTAAAGTTAGCGTTGCTGATATTTAATTTGACACTTTGCGATTCGCCCAAAACCTTATTAGTTATCAAATCTTTTAAATATGCAATATTAATTTCTATAGTCTTTAGGTACTCCTCACTCTTAACCTCACTATTTAAATATTTCTTATATGTGTAGATTAAGGAAAAAATCACCAATTGAAAAGTCACTAATCTTTGTTGCCCATCTATTACATTAACATTACCGCCACTTTTTTTCTTTCTTTCAAAAACCATACTCCCCACAAAATGGCTCCAATCAGGTGTAGTTTCAGCGCAAAAATCGATATCCCCAATCAACTGCATCCAATTAGTACGATTCCATACATAATTACGCTGATATCGAGGGATTATATATGTATCATCATTTTTAAATAATTGAGATAAATCAATATCCATAACATCAAATGCCATCTTTAGTCACTCCTTTTCTACCAAAACACCTTTTCCATAACTCCATTTTCCATATCATCAATACTGTAAATCGTATCCATGACCTCAAATGTCTCTCTCAAATTACCCCTTGCACTCTTCCAACCAATACCATCCGTAAACCATACAAATGTAAATCCATCTATTGTATCAGCCTCCTGTGAAAGCATCTTATAACTTCGTGCAGTTTCGTTAAGTTTCGATCCACCGCCACCATAGAAGTTTGTTTCAATAGCATAAATCATCCCATCTGTCTTAATTACAAAATCAAATCTCTTAGCAGCTTTGCCCTGATTGGAAAGTGCTGATAAATCAATGTTCCACTTTTCTTCAATGTCCTTTAGGTACATTTCTTTAAAGTAATTTACATCCTTTACAAATCCTGCTGCCACAATGTACTTTTCAACCAAATCTTCCATCTGGTGACCGCCCCGGTTCTTACGCCCATTAGAATCCAATCCTGTTTCAATACCCAAAGCATAATCTACGAGGTTATTCACCAAATGATTTGCAATCATATCAAACAGCCCTGTCTTACGCATGAAGATCTTATACTGCTCCACACTGTAATTCATCTTCTTGAAGTTATACAAAAATGCACCATCTTCATCCTGTGCATATATTTCATATCCTCGTACTGCAAGAAGTAACGGAATGCACTGTAATGTTTCCGGATATTTTGTCATTATCTTTTCAAAATCCTCTTCAATATTTTTCGAACCAATGAGTGTATTCAGAATATTCAATTCTACCTTGATTTCCTCAACATTTTTAACAACCTTCTCAAAATCTATATAATAATCATAGCTAGAAATACTGGCACGAAATTTACTAATCCATTCATCAAAATCTCTCATCTATCAGTGCTCCTTTATAATAATGTCTATTTTATCCTCTGAGAATTTCCATATCGCCTTACACGGATTGTACGAACCATCCTCAGCAATTAATCCGGATTCCTTATACAAATCTGTTACGCCTGCAAGGTATCCTCTATTCTTAGCTATTGTTAATTCTTTAGGTGCCATTCCATTAAATATCACTTTAACTTTATGTGCATCATATGGTAACAAATTAGAAACCGCTTTCGGTAATCTTAGTATTCTTGCTCGAATGTCATTAGCAGAAATCTGCTTATCTACGACCAGCTTAACACCCTCATTCTCTTCTACTACTGTTCCATCTTCTTTTACTAAATCATCACATTCATCCTTCAATGCATCCATGGCATTTTTACTGAATACTGGTGTAAATACAAAACCAATCTCATTATCAATACAGCTTTCAACAAGAGATTTTCCATCTATAAGAATTATCGGACGTGATGGGTCTGCATCCACAAATTCTTCTGTCTTCTTCGAATAACTTGCAGTCGTAATAAATATACCTTTACTTCCCGAAGGCATCACACCTCTAAGTGCTCTCACTTTTTCTATTGGAATTGTCGTTCCCGGTTTATTTCTCTTTGCCTGAACAAAATAATCAACAGCGTCTGCCCCAGCAAATCCACCAACGCCATATCTTACAGCCTCTAAGTCAATTCCTCCATCCGAGGAACGCTGTGTAACAACAACTTCATCAAGACCAATCTTTTCAAGATACACTTTCAAAAATTCTTCAAATGCATATCCACTTTCAAAATAGCTATAAAACTGTTCTAAAAATTCATTTATCTTTTCATCAGATATCTCAATGTTCTTTCGCATCTATTTTTACCTTCTCCAATCTCCTTTTGGATATCTCCAAGTATTCTTCGCTTATATCTATTCCAATAAACTTCCGTCCAAATCGTACCGCCTCTACTCCGGTCGTTCCTGAACCACAAAAAGGATCCAATATAACCTGTCCTTCCTCCGTAGATGCCAACACGATTCTTTCAAGCAAATATTCCGGTTTCTGCGTAGGGTGCTTACCTTCTGCTTTCTCCGATGGTTTCGTCAATGCGCCTGTCCACACATCCTTCATCTGCTTTCCATCATTCATTTCTTTCATTTTCTGATAATCAAAAAAATGCCGAGACTTCTTTTCATTCTTCCTTGCCCATAAAATGGTTTCCGTAGAATGCGTGAAGCATCGACATGCTAAGTTTGGTGGTGGATTTGTTTTCTGCCATGTAATGTTGTTGATGATTTTGAAGCCTTCCTGCTCCAATGCCATACCAATCGAATATATATTGTGTAGTGTTCCTGATATCCATATTGTGCCGTTCGGCTTTAGTACTTTCTTACATAACTTAATCCACTTTCTGTTAAACTTGTGTTTT
>CADCDW010000012.1:16145-54299 GCA_902800325.1 uncultured Lachnospiraceae bacterium | reverse complement strand
CGCTGATTTAGAAAATTATGCGAGTTACAGCAACTGCCTGTTTTTTATTCAGTATATTAACCAATTCGGTTCCTGTCCCACCCCGACAAACCGGAGTTTTTGTATATTTATACGTTTTCGTCTTCGTCGGTGGTTTCCTCAGGTGGAGTGATGGTGACCAGTATTCGGTCGATGCGGTTTTTTATGACGTCGAGTACCTTGAAGTGGATATTTTCAAAGTCAGCTTCGTCATTTTCGTTAGGAAGTTTGTCCATAATTTCAATTACAAAGCCACCAAGTGAATCGTAGTTGTCAGAGGAAAGCTTGGTTCCTATGGCATCATTTAAGTCTGAAAGTTTGATGGAGGCCTCGATGTCATAGACATTTTCAGAAACCTCTTTGATGAGGTTGTTTTCGTCTTCGTCGTATTCGTCACGGATTTCACCTACTATTTCTTCTATGAGGTCTTCCATGGTTATGATACCTGAGGCTACACCATATTCGTCAATGACAATAGCCATGGTTACGGCAGCGGTTTTCAGGTCGGCAAAGAGCTGACTGGTTTTCTGGTGCTCGTATACGTAGACCGGTTTTCTAAGGATACTTCTAAGATCAAAGTAATCCATGTCGTTAACCTGGCTGTAGTAAAATAAATCTTTAAGGTAAAGAATTCCGATAATGTTGTCCTTGCTTTCCTCGTATATAGGGATACGGGAATAGGATTCGGACATAAACAGATTAATTAATTCTTCATAAGTTGAAACAACGTCGGCACATACGACATCAGCTCTCGGAATCATAATATCCTTGCAGAGTGCATCGCCGAAATCCACCACATTTGAAATCATGAATCTTTCTTCAGGTTCTATGACTCCGTCTTCGTGGCTTACATTAACAACTGTTCTAAGCTCTGACTCAGTCATCTGGTTGTTGTCAACATCTATATCTACTCCAAATATTTTGTATATAATTCCGGTTATAAGGTTTAAAATCCATATAATTGGTGTGAGAATAAACATAAGCCATGCTATCGGATAAACAAAAATCATCGAAAGCTGAAGTGAATATTTGGCGGCAAGTGTCTTTGGAGTTATTTCGCCAAAAATGAGCACCAAAAATGTGAGTATGCCGGTTGAATATCCTATATATTTACTGCCAAATACATCTGTACAAAGGGCTGTTGTAAGGGCAGAGGCAGATATATTGACTATATTATTGCCGATAAGAATGGCACTTAAGAGTTTTCCGGGTTTTTCTGTAACCTTTAAGACCTTATTGGCGGATTTACTGCCTTCATCTGCCCGGGCACGAAGCTTGAGTCTGCTTACTGTGGTAAGTGCAGTTTCTGATGAAGAAAAGAAGGCAGAAAGTAAAAGCAATACAATAATAATTACAAATAAAATACTGGGACTTGCGTCCACACAATCATCTCCTTTTTTGATCCTGTTTAAAGCAGGTTTCTATTTTAGATTATTATAGATGTTTATTTTATATATAATATGATATAATGTCAAGTATAAGACGGCAATGTAAATTTTACGTTTGTTGCATAAAATGGAAATGTACTTTTGCTTTTGCGGTATATGACGACAATGTGTTTTACTGGTGCGTTGGTGTTAATACAAGAAACAGACAGGGTTAGGTGCTATGAAAGACAACAACATAATTGTAGGAAAAAATAGAGAAAATGAGGCTGCAAAGACTAAAATAGAAAAAAATACGATTGAAGATAACAAGAACAACGATGACAACAAGAATGGCGATGCGAACAAGAACGGCGATGCGAACAAGAACGACGATGCGAACAAGAACAACGATGACAACAAGAATGGCGATGCGAACAAGAACGGCGATGCGAACAAGAACGACGATGATAACAAGAACGACGATGCGAACAAGAACGGCGATGATAACAAGAACGACGATGACAAGGTTGTTTCAAAAAGAGATTTGATTTTTATTCTTATCCTTCTGGCTGCTTCAATTATGCTCATTCTGATTATGAATTTTAATAAAAAGACAGGATATAATGTCATCATTTCTGCTAATGGAAAAACCATCAAAACACTTTCCCTCGATAAAGATGAGGAATATGTTTTTGAATGTGATAAGGGTTATAATATTGTTGCGATAAAGGACGGTGCAGTTTATGTTAAAGAGGCAGATTGTCCTGATAAAATATGTGTTAATCACAAAAAAATAAGCAATGTTGGAGAGACAATTATATGCCTTCCACACAGGCTTGTTGTTGAGATAACTGAGTAGATATAATCAGAAATCTTTGGATAATTAATAACAAATGAAATTTATACTGTAATGAATGAAAAGTAAAAAAAAGTAAAAAATTTATGAAGAATTATGAGAAAATAATAAAATTGTGAAGAATTATGAGAAAATAATAAAATTGTGAAAAATTATGAGAAAATAATAAAATTGTGAAAAATTATGAAAGAATAATAAAATTATGAAAGATTATGAAAGATTATGAAAAATGATAATACTCAAAAAGAAAAATCAACAATATCATCATCACGCATGACCGCACTTTGCGGAATTTTTATCGCTCTTGCCATGGTGCTTTCATACCTTGAATCACTTGTGCCGATAAGTTTTGCGATACCTGGGATAAAGCTTGGATTTGCCAATATCGTTACAATTATAGCACTTGTTAAGCTTGGACTAAAACCTGCACTTTTTATAAGTGTCGGAAGAGTACTTCTTTCGGGACTTTTGTTTGGAAATCCTGCTACTATTATGTACAGTATGGCGGGAGCATTACTTAGCGTAGCCGTTATGTTCATAGTAAGAAAAACAAAACTTTTAGCTATAACAGGAACAAGCGTATGCGGGGCGGTGGCACATAATCTTGGACAGCTTATCGTAGCGGCAATTGTTATTGAAAATACCAAAATATTTTATTATATGTCTGTGCTTTCCGTATCAGGAATAATCGCAGGTATTCTTATCGGACTTCTCGCAGGGATTATTATTAAAAATATTACATTTTAATTGTAAAAATCTCCGCTTCGTAGTAAAATATTTACAAATATTTTAATTGCGGGGTAAATGTGATGAAATTAACATTTAAGGGTGGTATTCATCCATATGAGGGTAAGGAACTCACGATGGATAAAGAAGTAATCGAATATCTTCCAAAGGGCGATGTAGTATATCCGTTGTCTCAGCATATAGGCAAACCGGCAAAGCCTATTGTGAAAAAAGGTGATCATGTGCTGGCTGGCGATTTGATAGCTGAGACAGACGGATTTGTATCAGCCAATATTCATGCTTCTGTATCCGGCAAGGTTAAGGCTATCGAGCCAAGGCTTACGTCTTCCGGTTCTAAGGTAGAATCCATCATTATCGAAAATGATGGTCAGTATGAGTCAAAAGAATTTATTCCAAATGACAAGAAAATAAGTGAATATACGAAAGATGAGATTATAGGTGCGATAAAAGATGCCGGAATCGTCGGTATGGGCGGTGCGGGCTTTCCTACGCATGTGAAGCTCTCTCCAAAGGAGCCGGACAAAATTGACAGAATAATTGTCAATGCATCCGAATGTGAACCATATCTTACTTCTGATTACAGAAGAATTATGGATACAGCGGACAAGGTTATAGACGGGCTTAAGATAGTGCTTAGTCTTTTTCCGGGAGCAAAGGGAATTATCGGTATAGAGGATAACAAGCCTAAGGCGATAGAACTTTTAAAAGAAAAGCTTGCTGATGATCCGGATATAACTGTCAATAAGCTTAAAACAAAGTATCCAGAAGGTGCAGAGAGGCAGCTTATCTATGCCAATACAGGAAGATATATCAATTCTAAGATGCTTCCGGCAGATGCCGGATGTATAGTACATAATGTTGATACAATCTACGCCATAAGTGAGGCAGTAAGAGAAGGAAAACCACTTATGGAAAGACTTGTTACGGTTACGGGAGACGCTATAGAAAATCCTGTCAACATCAATGTAAAGCTTGGCACGAGCTATAAAGAACTCGTAGAAGCAGCAGGCGGATTTAAAAGTGATCCTGCAAAGATTATAGCGGGTGGACCTATGATGGGTAAAGCGATTTACACACTTGACCTGCCGGCAACCAAATCCTCATCGGCCATACTTTGTATGACCAAGGATGAGGTTTCCGAGTATGAAAGCAGCGCATGTATAAGATGCGGACGTTGTGTTTCGGTTTGCCCGGGACGCGTTATGCCTAATTCACTTTGTGATATAGCTGAGGCAGGAGATATAGATGAATTTCTTGCCAACAATGGTATGGAATGTTGTGAATGCGGATGCTGCTCATATGTATGTCCTGCTAAGAGACACCTCACACAGACTATAGCGGGTATGAGAAAAAATATACTTGCCAACAGGAAAAAGTAAGGAGGAGAAGAAATGGACGAAAAAGAATTAAACTTAAAGATATCAGCTTCTCCTCATGTGAGAAGCAGTGCAACAACTGCAGATATAATGTCAGACGTTATGATAGCGCTTGTTCCGGCCGCGGCATTTGGTGTTTATCTTTTTGGTAAGCATGCGGCCTTGCTTGTGCTTGCGTGTGTGTTGTCTGCAGTACTTTCGGAATATATCTACGAGAAAATATTTAAGCTGCCTGTTACAATCGGGGATTTTTCAGCGGTGGTTACGGGACTTTTACTTGCTATGAACCTTCCGCCGGAGCTTCCGATATGGATGGGGGTACTTGGTTCTGTTTTTGCGATAATTGTTGTAAAACAGTTATTTGGCGGCTTGGGTAAAAACTTTATGAATCCGGCTTTGGCAGCCAGATGTTTCCTGCTCTTATCATTTGGAGCCCCTATGACAAGATTTGTATATGACGGTGTTACAACAGCCACACCGCTTGCGCTTCTTAAAAACGGAAGTACGGTCAATCTCAAGGATATGTTCCTTGGATTTACAGGTGGAACGATAGGTGAGACATCTGCACTTGCTCTACTCATAGGCGCAGCTTATCTTCTGGTTAAAAGAGTTATAAGTCCTAAGATACCGCTTGTATATATCGGTACATTTGCAATTGCCATGGCTATATATGCAGTTGTTAAGGATAAGGATGTAGTCAGATTTGTACTTTGTGAAATCTGCGGTGGCGGACTTATGCTTGGTGCATGGTTTATGGCAACCGATTATGTTACTTCACCTATAACTCCTGTAGGAAAGATAATCTATGGTATAGTTCTTGGACTTTTGACCTTTGTACTTAGAATCTTCGGAAATGGTGCAGAGGGTGTTTCATATGCAATCATAATGTCAAACATTCTTGTACCTCTTATTGAGATGGCTACCAAGCCAAAGGCATTTGGTGAAGGAGCGGAAGCGTCAGGAGAAGAAAAAAAGAAGAAAAAAGAAGACGATAAGAAAGAGGCTGATGTTAAGGAGGACAAGTCGGACAAATCAGAATCTAAGGCAGAAAAGATAGACGCCAAGGTAGACAAAGATGAGACTAAGACAGAAAAGACTGAAGCCAAGTCAGACAAATCAGAAGCTAAGACAGAAAAGTCAGAAGCTAAAAAAGACACTTCTGAGGGTAAGGATATCAAGGGCATACTTAAAGCTATCTGTGCCATTATGCTTATCACTGTAATTATGGGAGCTATTCTTGGCGCGGTTTACAGTGTAACCAAAGAGCCGATTGAAAAGGCTGAAGAAAAAGCTAAGCAGGAGGCTTATAAGGAGGTATTTCCTGAGGCAGTTGAAATAATAACCATAGATGAGGAGAAACTTGATTATAAACAGGTCAATGACTTGATTCAAAGCTTCGGATTTACTCATGATACGATAGATGAGATAAGCTATGCGGCAGACGCAGATAAAAATCTTATCGGATTTATAGTCGTCGTAACCAATGACAATGGTTATGGCGGAGATATCCAGATGGTTGTCGGAATGAGAACGGATGCCACTATAACAGGACTTGCATTCCTTGTTCTCGATGAAAGTCCGGGACTTGGCATGGAGGCTGATAAGGCCAAGTTTAAGGAACAGTTTGTAGGAAAGCATGAGACGAGATTTGAGTATTCAAAAACCGGGGCAGTAGCTGAGAATCAGATAGATGCCATATCCGGTGCAACGATTACAACCTCAGCTGTTACAGATGGTATAAATGCTGCAGTAGCACTTATAACTATATTGGGAGGTGAGTAAGATGGGGAAAAATATGGAAAGATTATATAACGGCATAATCAAAGAAAATCCTACCTTTGTTCAGATGCTTGGTATGTGTCCTACTCTTGCAGTTACAACATCTGCCATAAACGGACTGGGCATGGGACTTACAACAATGGTAATTCTTACTCTCAGCAACATAATGATTGCTCTTTTGAGAAAGCTTATACCTGATAAGGTGAGAATACCGGCATTTATAGTTATCATAGCTTCATTTGTTACTGTGGTTCAGTTTTTACTAAAAGCATATATACCAAGCTTAAATGCGAGCCTTGGACTCTACATACCGCTTATCGTAGTAAACTGTATCATACTCGGACGTGCTGAAAGCTACGCCTCAAAAAACCCTGTTATACCGTCTGCCTTTGACGGTATCGGTATGGGGCTTGGTTTTACTGTAGGTCTTACAATAATAGGTATTATAAGAGAACTTCTCGGTACAGGAAGTATATTTGGACATGTGATTTACTCAGGTTATAAGCCTATCGGTATATTTGTAATGGCACCGGGAGCATTTCTTGTGCTTGCGTTTGTTGTTGCATTTATCAATAAAATTAATATAACAAAAGCAAAGAAAAATGGTACGACACCGAAAACATGTAGACTGGACGAGTGTGAGGGCTGCTCAAATGTCCTTTGCTCCGGAAAAATAAAGGAGGAGGATTAGGACTATGAATATAATTCTTTTGGCAATTTCAGCAGCGTTTGTAAATAATGTTATACTGGTTCAGTTTCTGGGTATATGTCCGTTTCTTGGTGTTTCCAAGCAGATAAAGACGGCAGCAGGAATGGGTGGAGCGGTTATATTTGTTATGGCTATATCCTCGACCGTAACAAGCCTTATATATTACTTTATACTCGAACCGCTTGATATAGCATACCTTAATACAATAGTTTTCATACTGGTTATAGCAGCACTGGTTCAGTTTGTGGAGATGTTCCTTAAAAAAGCGGTTCCGTCTCTTTATAAGGCGCTTGGAGTTTACTTGCCTCTTATAACCACCAACTGTGCCGTACTTGGTATAGCGATATCCAACGTTGACAGTGGATATAATATCATAGAGTCTATTGTAAACGGAGTATTTTCAGCAGTAGGATTTGCTGTAGCGCTTATACTCATGGCAGGAATCAGAGAAAAACTTGACAAGAATGACAGTATTCCGGAAAGCTTTAAAGGAACACCTATCGTTCTTATATCTGCAGGGCTTATGGCTATTGCATTTGCCGGTCTTGCAGGACTTATATAGGGAGGAGGATTATAAGATGGATATTAATGCGGTACTTATAGCTGCAGGCATAGTCGGTGTAGTCGGCATACTTGCGGGAATTCTCCTCGGTGTAGCGAGTGAAGCCTTTAAGGTAAAGGTGGATGAGACAGAGATAAAAGTCAGAGAAGCTCTTCCGGGCAATAACTGTGGAGCCTGTGGATATCCGGGATGTGACGGACTTGCAGCAGCCATAGCAAAGGGTGATGCAAAGCCGGGTAGCTGTCCTGTCGGTGGCGAACCTGTAGCTAAAAAGATAGCAGAGATAGTCGGTGGGGATGCTGATGTAAAGAAAATGGTTGCCAATGTAAGATGTAAGGGCGACTGCCACAAGGCGAAAGAAGCCTACGAGTATGTAGGACCAAAGGACTGCCGTATAGCAGCCAACTCACCGGGAGGAGGACCAAAGGGCTGTTCCTATGGTTGTCTCGGATTCGGAAGTTGTGTAAAGGTTTGTCCGTTTGACGCGATACATATAGAAGACGGCATAGCTGTTGTGGATAAAGAAAAATGTAAAGCATGTGAAGCTTGCGTAGCTATCTGTCCGAGACATATCATAGAGATTATACCTTATGATGCACAGGCTATAGTTGAGTGTAATTCAAGGGACGGCGGCAAGGAAGTAAAGCAGGTATGTCAGGTAGGCTGTATCGGCTGTGGTATGTGCCAGCGTAACTGTCCTGCAGATGCAATTCACGTAGAAGGAAAACTTGCAAAAGTTGATTATGATAAATGTATCGGTTGCGGTGCATGTAAGGAAAAATGCCCCGTAAAGATAATCAGTTAAGAAAAGTATAGCATATAGTAAAAAAAACCATAAGTTAAACCAAAAAAGAGCATAAGTAAAAAACATAAGTAAAAAACATAAGTAAAAAACATAATAAGTCTAATATGAATAGATATGCTTATGTGGAGAATAATTAAAAATGATATCCCATATATTTGGAAAAAAAATAAATATGACGATGATCATTGCGGGCATAGTATGCAGTTTGTGGGGTTGTACAAGACCGGGAGAAAAAGCTGATGAAAAAACAACTGAGGTTGTCACTTATAGTGATACTACAACGACTGAGGCTGTTGTTGAAGAAAACGGGCCTGCAACAACCGAAGAACAACATGATATAAAAAAACTTACGGTTACTGCTACAGGTGACTGGGCACTTGGACCTATACAGACACATGGATATGCAGGTTCATTTCATGAGTATTATGACAATTATGGAGAAGGCTATTTTATCCAAAATTTCAAGGAGCTTTTTGAAGAAGATGATTTTACATTGATCAATCTTGAGTGCGCACTTACCAATGAACCGTTTTATCCGGAAGCTAATCCGGACAAAGAGTTCTTTATAGTCGGAAAACCTGAGTACTCAGGCATTATGTCTTCTTCAGGTGTGGAAGGATGTTCACTGGGTAATAATCATTCAAAGGATGTCGGAACAACAGGGCTGGCAGATACGGAAACTGCCTGTGACAGTGTAGGAGTAAAATGGGCAGTTGATGATTCGACAGCCATATACGAGACTGATGACGGATATACGATAGGATTTGTTTCATCACTTCTTACAGGCCCGGTCGAGCGGGAAAACTATATAAGAAACGGTATAGAAGAATTTAAAGAAAAAGATGTTGATCTCATTATAGCATGTTGTCACTGGGGTGAAGAAAAACAATATTATCCTACGGATTATCAGCAAAGATTGGCACATGAATTCGTTGATATGGGAGCAGATTTGATAGTGGGCAACCATCCACATGTAGTACAGGGTATAGAATATTATAACGGAAAGGTTATATGCTATAGCCTCGGAAACTTCTGCTTTGGTGCAAGTCACCATCCATATGATATGGAAACTATGGTTTTTCAGCAGACATTTACATATGTGGATGGAGAACTTAAGCCGGCTCTGGAAGCTCACATTATACCGGCGAGAGTAAGCTCGGACAGAGGAAATAACGACTTTCAACCTGTTTATCTTGAAGGTGAAGAAAAGAGTGACTTTATAGAGCGTGTCAATACATATAGTGAGCCTTACAGTCCGGTCAGCTTTGACAGTGAAGGTAACATGAGGATAGGTTACGGAGACGAAGGATTCTACAATCCTGTTACCGGAGATGTGATGTCAGATGACGGCAGCAATGTGTCCGAAGACGGAACAGTGATAATGGAAGATGAAGAAACTGAGAGTGACGAAAGTTTGGATGAAGCAGGCGGAGCTGATGAGACCGATAGTTCCGATGATGCGGATGAAACTGCGGAGACTGAAAGTACTGATTAGACAGATGAAACTGTGGAGACCGAAAGCGCTGATTGGACAGATGAAACTGCGGAGACCGAAAGTACTGATTGGGCAGATGAAACTGTGGAGACCGAAAGTGCTGATTAGACAGATGAGACCGGCATATCCGGTGAGATTTATGGCGAGTAGGAGACATACAGTATAATATCGGATTGGCATAAACAATAGTCATACTTACTGAATATAATAACAAAAAACGGATTTTTGTTATGAGATTTTTAGAATTAAAAGAAAAAGAAGTTATAAATTGCAAGGATTGTAAAAGGCTTGGTTATGTGGCAGATGTAGAATTTGATTGCAAAACAGGTAAGCTTACTGCTATAATTGTACCTGTAACAGGAAAGTTTTTATCATGCTTCGGAGGTTGCTCGGAGTACTATATAAGATTTTGTGACATAGTGCGTATCGGACCTGATATAGTACTTGTGGATATAAATGCATGTGACATACATAAGATGCATGACAGAGCTTAACATATTATTTATAATGTGCGAAATGAATTGTTTATAATGAAAGATAATTAAGTATCTAAAAGATTGTATGTACATTGATGATGTGTTTGAAATGATAACTTTTTAAGAAATAATACTATGTAAGGAGAAAAAATATGAGATGTCCATTTTGCGGAGACGATAACACAAGAGTAATTGATTCAAGACCGGCTGATGATAACCAGGCTATTAGAAGAAGAAGACAGTGTGATGAATGTGGTAAGAGATTTACGACATATGAAAAGGTTGAGACAATTCCTCTTATTGTAATTAAAAAGGATAAGAACAGAGAAACTTATGACCGTTCTAAGATAGAATCAGGAATCGTACGTTCATGTCATAAAAGACCGGTATCCGCTCAGGACATTGAAAAGGCTATCGACGATATAGAAAATAAGATATTCAGCCTTGAGGTTAAAGAAATCGAAAGCAAACATATCGGCGAAATCGTTATGGATCGTATAAAGGATCTTGATCAGGTTGCATACGTAAGGTTTGCTTCCGTTTACAGAGAA
This sequence comes from uncultured Lachnospiraceae bacterium, assembly GCA_902800325.1. GTDB lineage: Bacteria > Bacillota > Clostridia > Lachnospirales > Lachnospiraceae > Coprococcus_C. The sequence goes on along the minus strand of CADCDW010000012.1, from coordinate 43,558 downwards.
TTTAAGGATGCCAATACATTTATGAGTGAGCTTAAGGATTTGCTTAACAGCAAATAATTAAGATTAATATGACTGCACACTGCCGGAATAAGCTATGGTAAGTGTGCAGTTTTATGTATAATAATAAAATACGAAAAACTATTAACCGGGTTGTTTGTTTTTGATTAGATATATTTAGAGGAAAAACCATGACAGAAAGCTATATAAATCTCATTTGCGGCGGTGAGGGTGAGATAGTAGAAAAAAAATCAAGATTCATCGGGCAGATAAAGCCGGTAACATCAGAGGAAGAAGCCTATACATTTATCGAGGAGATAAAAAAGAAACACTATGATGCAAGACATAACAGCTTTGCATTTTCAGTAGGAGCAGATATGCCACTGCTTCGTTTTTCTGATGATGGAGAACCTCAGGGAACTGCCGGCAAGCCGATACTTGAAGTTATAAATTCATCGGGTATACACAATATATGCATAGTAGTTACGAGATATTTTGGAGGAACTTTACTTGGAACCGGTGGGCTTGTAAGGGCATATACAGATGCTGCCAAAGCGGCCCTTGCCAACTGTGAAACCAGGCTTATTGAACTTTTAATTCCGACAGAGATAAAAACCAATTATACCGACATGGGTAAGATACAGTACATACTTGGCAACCATAATGTAAAGATACTTGATACGGTTTATGCAGATGATGTGCTTATGAACGTTAACCTCAGAAAGATTGAGGCGGAGGGAATTATAAAAGAGATAACGGATGCAACTTCGGCAAGAGCTGGGATTGAGACGTTTGATGAAGTGTATGGATAAGAAAGGGCAATTCCCTGATATTGTTTTATTGTTGCTCTTTTGTTATACTTTACATGATAAGATTGTAAAGTAAATATATTTAAATAAATTGTTATTAAAAGAATGCAGGGAGAAAAAAGATGAGAAGGTTCCAATTTGAATACAATAACGAGAGAACGTTTATAAGAGAACTTGATAAGTTAAAAATGTGGGTTAAGCGTCAGATGGTGCATGGTCTGTTATTTCATATATTCTGTGAGACGGTAGATAAGGAACGTATAAAAACGGTCTGCGATTATCTCGAAAAATATTTTCCTGATGCAGATTATGTGGGTTGTACCACAAATGGAAATATCGTATCGGGAGACAAGGGACAGAGCGACATCTGCGTATCATGTACCATGTTAGAATATCCTGATACTCAGTTTAAGGTTTTACAACTTCCGCTTGAAGAAAATTCACTTGAGGTTGGACAGCGGCTGAAAAAATATATAGAAGAAAATCCATGGGTAAAGGCGGTAGAGCTTTTAACTACCATAAATGGTATATCCATGACCAAATTCTGTGAGTCTTTTACTGAATGTAGAAAAGATGTTTGTATATTTGGCGGAGGAGCATTTAGTCCTGATATAAATGCAAATGATGGATTTGTATTTTCCAAAGGACATAATATTTCAACTCAGGGTGTGATACTTCTTATGATGGGTGGAGAAGATTTTCATATGGTTACTATGCATATAACCGGATGGAAACCGCTGGGTCGTGAATTCACCGTAACAAAGGCAAAGGATTCCAGACTTTACGAGTTGGATGGTCAGCCGGCTTATGATGTTTACTATAAGTATTTTCATATAAATAATGATGAAAATTTCTTTGAAAACTCTCTGGAGTTTCCTATATTTTACAAACACCATGGTATCGATATACTTCGTGCTCCCACATCAAGCAATGAGGATGGCTCACTTAATATGACTTCGGCTGTTGATGAAAATGTCAGTGCTAAACTTGCCTATGGTGATCCGGAAGTAATCATAGACAGCGTAAAAGAAGAAAGCTTGTTGGTTGCAAAATTCCAGCCGGATGTAATAGATGTATTTTCCTGTGCTGCAAGACTTGTGTATTGGGGAGCAAATGATGTTGGAAGAGAGACCATGCCATTTGAAACGATTGCACCTACTTTGGGGTTTTTCACATCGGGTGAGTTTTTAAGAACAGAAGAATATGTAAACCAACACAATGTAACTCTTGTTATAGCGGCTATGCGAGAGGGTGATATAGATGAGGACAGAGAAGTTTATCATATGCTTTCAGAGGAAGAAAAGAGCGGTAAAATCAATATGATTAAGCGACTTACCACATTTATCAATGCGGTAACTTCCGAGATGGAGGAAGCTAACAGAAAGCTTGCGATAGCTGCAATCTCCGATGCCTTGACAGGACTTCTTAACCGTGGAGAGATTCAAAGAAGGATAAGTAGGGCGGTTAGAGAAAATGCACAGACGGATATGAAGATAAGTCTTATCATGATGGACCTTGATGACTTTAAAAAAGTAAATGATTCATATGGGCATAAGGAAGGCGATAATGTCCTTATTGGACTTGCCAATGTACTTAGGAACACATTAAATGATTATGATATAGCAGGTGATATAGGTCGTTGGGGTGGTGAAGAATTTATGGTTCTTCTTCCGGATATTTCCAAAGAAAAGGCACATGAGATAGCCGAAAAACTTTTGGAAAATCTGGTTTCTATAGACTTTCCGCTTGCCGGCCACCAGACTATGAGTCTCGGTGTAACTGAGTATATAAACGGTGAGGATGTAGATATACTGACCATGAGAGTGGACGGAGCTCTTTATGAAGCTAAGGCGCGAGGAAAAAACTGTGTGGTTATGAGGTAGAGATTGGAAAAATCGGAAATTTGATATGATTTATAAATGATTTAAAGGAAAATCAACAAAATATTCGAAATAATCGAATATTTTGTTGATTTTTTACTTGAATATTAATATAATTACATTAAATAATCGAAAAATACTTCGTAAATATTTGAAAATGGAGTTGATGATATGCTTATAATGTTTAGAGTGAAGAATTTTTCATCCTTTAGAGATGAAATAATATTGGATATGAGAGCGGTTTCATATAAGGATATGACAAGCCATGTTTTGGGTAATGGTAAAAACAAGGCAATCAAAACGTTAGCGATATATGGAAAAAATGCGAGTGGAAAGTCAAATCTGATAAGTGCGATTTATTATTTTGAGTGCTTCGTGTATAATCAGTTCTTTGATGCAGGAAATAAAAATGATGAAATTAATATAGGAGACAGGATGATAAATGTGAAACGAAGTACATTTAAGTTGAGTAATCCAAAAAATAATGAATCGGAATTTGAAATATTATTTAAGTCTAATAATCAAACGATACAGTATGGTTTTATTATACAAGACATCCCTCAAGAGAAAAGATTTGAAATTAAAGAAGAATGGCTTTTTGCTGATGATAAAATGGTTTACGAGCGAAAAAATGATAAGATTATCATGGGAAAAAGATATGAGAAGGAGTTAAATAAAATTGATAGGCTGGGAATGGACAGGTTGTATATAGGAGCCTTGGATTATTTTGCCAAAGGTGAGGTAAAGGGAATAGTTGATAATTTAAAGAATTATTTGAGATACAAATTTAATGTACATTTTGAATTGATACTTGAGGGCAGTGTCAAAGGTCTTATTTCCAAAGTTCAAATTTCAAAAAGAATAGTAGATGACGGGAAATATAAGAAGGTAATTGAGAAGTTTATCAAGGTTGCCGATTTAGGTATCACCGGACTAAGTGTTGAAGAAAACAATGATGAAAATACTAAAGAAAGATATCCTTATGAGGTAAAAACTATACATGATGTCTATGATAAAAACGGAAATGTTGTAGGACAGGAAAAGTTTGAACTGTCTATGGAGTCATCCGGCACAAACAGATATATATCATTTATACAATATATACTTAATATAATTGAAGATGGTGGAGTATTCATAGTAGATGAGCTATCTGCGAGACTACATCCGGCTCTGACAAAATTCATAGTGGATTTGTTCCAGAGTAAATTAAATACGTCGGCACAGCTGATATTTACCACACATGATTTATCATTGATGAACAGAAAGCAATTCAGAAGAGATGAGATAGCATTTGTAGAAAAGGACAAAATGGGAGCATCAAATTTATATACATTAGCAGATATAAAAGCAAGATCGGACGCAAGCTTCGCAAAGGATTATATGGCAGGAAAGTATGGTGCAATACCCGTTTTTACGGAAAATGCTTATGAGGAAATGGCGGGTGAGTGGTTATGGCGAGATTAGTGAATGGAGAAAGAAAGATAATAAATCCAAGACCTGAAAATGCAGGAAAACTTTTAATATTTTGTGAGGGCGTAACAGAGTTAAATTATTTGGATTACTTCAGAAAATATATAGATAATAATGCACATGAAAAATATTCAGATATAGTAATAAAGACAATAAATGCTGAGGGTAATGCTATGAGGGTATATAATTTTGCTGAAGAATATTTGTCGAGTGAAGAAAACGCAAGTAAGTATTTATATTATGAAAAGCATTTGGTGTTTGATTGTGATGCACCGGATAATATACAAGAAGTTATAGCATTAATGAAAGAATCTGACAATAATTATGTTTTGGATTATTCTAATCTTTTGTTTGAAACGTGGTTGCTTATGCATTTTCAAATTCTTGAACCGGGTAAAAATGTTGATAAAAGAAGTATTATGAATACGATGAGTGAATACATAGGAGTAGAAGATTATGATTCAAAAATAAAAGCTTCAACAGGAACTATAGGGAAAATACTTGGAAGTAATGGAAACGAAAAAATACGTGCAGCTATAGACAATGCAAAAAAGCTTGAGAAGTATTGGAATGATGAGGGATTTGATATGTATTATAACATTAAGGATATGAATCCTTCGGTTAAGGTATATGGATTGGTTGAACGTTTGTTGGATGAGGTTGTTTATTTATGTAAGTGAGAAACTAATATTATATCATAGTAATAACAATGGTTCAAGTAGGGTGTCCGATTTAACGGACTTTAAACTTGAACCGTTGTTTTTTTATATACAAGTTGAATTTGCTTTGCTATAATAGAGAATAGATAAAATTTTTTTAAATTATACTCTATAGAAGCTGAGGAGTCTCTCCCTGCATGGGGAGAGTGGTGTTGAAATAGATATAAATATGATTATGGGATGATAATGTTCTAATAAATGATTTACCACAAATTAATTATGAAAATAAAGATGAGAGAAATATTTATCTAATGCTGCCAACAAACACCATAACAATCACAATAAGCATAATCATAGGAAGCACCTTAGTAAGATAGGTGCTTTTCTTTATGATAAAGCTCAAAATAATCGTTGACACAAGAACCAAAACAGCACATAGAAGTATATTAAGAATAACCGATACACTATAAGAGGCTATAATTGCACATATAACTCCAACCAGTGTAACCGGAAGTATTGCAGTTAAGATATAAAGTGTTTTTATCACGAATCTGTCAGGGCTTCGCAGTGCGATATATATACTTTCTTCGGCATCCTTTACGTAAGAGTAGTATCCCAGCAAGCCTGAAAATATTATAAGCAAAAGTATAAGCTCATATATATGAAGGTCGATATGGTAGTCTGTGGTTTTGTAATCATAACTTCCGTCAGTGGCGGATATAACTCTAAATAGTTCGTCGCCTTCAAGGTAAGCGTCCATTCTATCCGATAGCTCGTCCTTATAATTATACATCTTTGTACCTTCTACGAGTATGTCTTTTGAGCATGAGGATATAACGGAAGCAAAAAGTGTTTCCGAAATCGCATTGGCAAGAGTGGTTGAAGGAATCACATAAAGTTTAATTTTGTTATTATAATCACCTGAGATAAATGCTTCGAAAAATGAGTCAGGGATATAAAAACCGCATTCTGCATAGCCTGATTTTATATCGGATAAAAGCTTTTCCTGATTTGATACGGTATAAAAGTAATACAGTGAATTAGCTTCCGCAAGATCGTCTAAAAAAGCTTCACCATAAGAAGAATTATCCTCCATATATATGCCTACTTTTATATCTGCGCTTTTCTGGCGTTCGGGTAAGAACTTATAGACAGTAGTTAAGCCTATGATAAGAATAAGCATACATATATATAGCTTCTTTGAAAATATTCTTTTTGATAGAACGATAAATCTGTTATATATTTTCATTTGATATAAACTCCTATCCAAAAAGTGAATATGCTATATGAGCAAGTATATATCTGCCCGGCATATAGCCTGACAAGCTTTGTACCACCTTAGGAAGCATTGCGGCCGGTATTATCGCACCGCCGATATAAGCTATGGTTATAGCTGTAAAAAGCAGTATCAGATTTCCTGAAAATGCACTTTTACTTAAACTTCCTGCTAAAGCAACTATGACAGCAATGACTGATATCGCAGGGATAACTGTAATCAATCCTGCTATATGGATGTGTTCATTTAAAAATGATATAGCGATATAGCAAGGTATATAAACCAGATAAAGTGAGACGGCAGCAGTAAGTAGATTGCTTATAAAAATGTGTAGATTGCCTATATGCATGAGCTTTAACTTGTGTATGGTTCCTGCACTTCTGCTTTGCATATAAGGTATCAAAATAAATGCCATAAAAAATAAACTTAGCATAATAGCCGCTGCCTCATAATGCTTTTTTATAGAATAATTATTTTCTGATGTGGCTTCCACGACATTTATAACTGAATCTTTTGCAGCCACCTTTTCAAAAAATACCTTATTGGAAAGATTGTTTACACGCGCCACTTCATCATCACTCATTTCGTGTACCCATGAAGTATCGATTGCACTGTATATAGCAGCCTGTGCTACGGTAAGATATCTTCCGAGTGATAAAAATAGCTCGTTGGTTATGTATGCGGCTATGCTGTCGTTATCCCTTACAACCAGATTGACCACAGGATTGTGTCCGGTCATTATACCTTCATAAAAACCGGCAGGAAGATATATAAAAAAGAGAACTTCTTTTTTGTCAAGTAAATCGTAGCCTTCTTCGATACTGTTTACCTCGATGATATTGGAGGTTTCACGCATGCTCTTCATGGTTGACAGATAATCTACGGCAAAATTTATATATCTTTCGTCACCGTCCTCATCAAGATAGTAAGCTATCCTGACAGTTTCGTAAGTGTTGGTTTTGTATATATTTTTGGATATATATATTCCGGCAGCAGATAAAAAGGTTAGAATTAAAATAACGGAGATAAACAAAGATGGAAGATATTTTTTCAATCTTTTAAAATCAGAGCGTATTAAATTAATAAATAGTCCGGCTTTAGACATGACCTTGTTACCTCTTTACATTTCTTATATATAAATTGTTATTCATTATTTTAAATATTATGGGCGCATTAAGAAAAATAACTTTTATCTTAGCATATTGACATAGCTTATGCCTTGCTGTTTAAGTTCGTTGGTATCTATCAGACTTCCGTTTCTAAGTAGAAGTACTCTGTTACAGAAGTTAAAGATTTCCTCATCATGTGATGCGATAATAATCGTTCCGCCACTTGCCCTGAAGTTTTGCAGATACATAAGTATATCCTGCTTGGCAGGCAGATCCAAAGCTGCAAATGGTTCGTCCATAAGAAGTATGGAAGGGTTGTTGATAAGTACAGTAGCGAGACTGAGCCTTTTTTTCATACCACCCGATAGTTTGGATACAGGTTTATCCATAAATTCATTTATTCCGAGATAAAGAAGCGGAGGAGTGGTAAGCCTTTCAATTATTTCAGCCTTAGTAAGTTTGCACCACATTCGTATATTGTCAACCGGTTTTAGTTCTTCAAACAAAGGATTGCTCTGTGGAAGATATCCGACGTTTGTTTCGGCATATTTTTCCACTATACAGGAAAGAAGTGTAGATTTACCCGAACCGTTTACTCCGAGTATACCTACAGCTTCACCTTCATTTGCATAAAATGATACATTACTTAAAACCTGATTTTTTCCATATGCTTTAGATATATTTTCAATGTTGAACATATATTTTATAACTCCTTGATTATACATATAGCCATTTGAAGCTGTGTTTATTAAACATAAATATGATTTAATAATCTTCTTCTATAACCTGAAACTCCAGATAGTCAAATTCTATCTTATCCATAAAATTGTCCTGAGTAAAGCGGGTTTTGGCAAACTTTATAAAATCCTTTTGGTTAAGGTTTAGCCAGTATGGCTTGGAAATATGCAGGTTTTCACATATTTCATCGAGTGCGGCATATACCTTTCTGGTTCTGTTTAAAGTATAGTCCTCGATACAAGCTGTATATTCATTTATCATATGACCGCGCTTTACGGTTCTTCCCCAGACTCTGAACATAATCTACCTCATCTTTTTTAAACTAAAGCCTATTATAGTTTTATTTTATGAATTAGTCCATATTTTTTTGTTGAAAAATCTTGTTTTATTTGACATTAAAAATGCTTTTTGATAAAAATAATAAAGAATGATAAAAATAATAAAGAATGAGAAAACAAACAAAATGATAAAAACAAACAAAATGATAAAAACAAATAAAAATGATAAAAATTTTTTTAAATGATGTAACAGTGTATATAGAAATCGTTTGGTCAAGCGTGGTATAATAAATGGAAATGAACATGGCTATGTCAAATTGATTTTACCGTTGTTTGACGAGTTTGCTATAAGAAAGACGGAGTTTGAAGATATATAGATTCCTAAATTTGAAATATGTATATTTCTATTTTCTTTTAATAAATTATGATATGAGTGGTGGAGAATATGTATAAGTTAATTACAACAGATGGCAGTGCAAAAAGAGGAGAGTTTCATACTCCTCATGGAGTGATACAGACTCCTGTATTTATGAATGTAGGGACGGTTGCAGCGATTAAGGGTGCCGTATCAACTGAAGATCTCGAAGGTATAGACACACAGGTTCAGCTTTCCAATACCTATCACCTGCATGTCAGACCGGGGGATAAGATTGTTAAAAAGTTAGGCGGTTTACATAAGTTTATGTCATGGAACAAGCCGATACTTACAGATTCGGGTGGATTTCAGGTGTTTTCCCTGGCCGGACTTCGTAAGATAAAGGAAGAGGGAGTTTATTTTAATTCCCATATAGACGGCAGAAAGATATTTATGGGGCCTGAGGAAAGTATGGAGATTCAGTCCAATCTTGCATCAACTATTGCGATGGCATTTGATGAGTGCCCGCCTTCGGTTGCAGACAGGAGTTATATTCAGCCTTCGGTTGACAGGACTACAAGGTGGCTTGAGCGCTGTAAAAAGGAGATGGACAGGCTTAATGCTTTGCCGGATACTATAAACAACAAACAGATGCTTTTTGGTATCAATCAGGGTGGTGTATTTGATGATATAAGAATCGAACATGCCAAGACTATAGCCGAAATGAACCTTGATGGTTATGCCATAGGCGGTCTGGCAGTTGGTGAGACTCATGAAGAAATGTATCGTATAATCGAGGCAGTTGTGCCTTATCTGCCGCAGGATAAACCTACATATCTTATGGGTGTCGGAACACCGATTAACATAGTTGAGGCTGTTGAAAGAGGTGTCGATTTCTTTGACTGTGTATATCCTTCCAGAAACGGAAGACACGGACACGTATATACTCACCATGGCAAGATTAATTTATTTAATGCCAAGTATGAAACTGACAGCGAACCGATAGAAAAAGGCTGTGGCTGTCCGGCGTGTAGAAGATATTCAAGGGCATATATAAGACATTTACTTAAGGCAAAGGAAATGCTGGGCATGAGATTATGTGTGCTGCATAATCTTTATTTTTACAATCACCTGATGGAAGACATAAGAAAAGCGATTGAAGAGCATAACTTTTCTACGTTCAAAGCAAAGTTTATAAGTGATTTTGAGAGTGGAGAGTAATCTTTGAAACTATAACAAACTATAACAAAATTGCGAATCGTATATAAAAATATAATAAAGGTATAAAATATTAAATCACTTGCATATTTCCCTTTTTTATAATAATATATGTTGAGTGAGATTATATAAATATTTAGGAGGAAACAAAATGGGCGTTTTAGGTATAATTCTTTATCTTGCATTCTTCTTGGGACTTATGTATCTTATGATAATCAAACCTCAGAAGAAACAGCAAAAGCAGATGGAAGATTTGCACAATGCTATGGAACCCGGCGACACTATTATGACAACAGGCGGTTTTTACGGAACTTTGTTGGATATCGTTGATGATACAACCGTTATAGTTGAGTTCGGTAATGACAGACACTGTAGAATCCCGATGCATCCAAATGCAATTGCCGAGGTTGAAAAAGCCGGTTCAGCTATAGTTAAGGATGACGATGCTGCTGCTGATGATGATGACAAAAAATCAGACAACAGGCTTGGCAAGGAAAAGAAGTAAAAATATAAGATAAGACAGAATATAAATTTATTAAAAAACAGACTGTAAAATGCATAAAAAGTAGTAGACTTATTTTTTCGTTTGTGAGAAAATAGACATGATGATGTTTTCCTAAGACTAATGGAAACATTTTAATGAAAAATTACATAATTGAAAGGAGTTTCGACATGATTTACACGAAGGAAGTTGAAAACATGTGTCCGGTTGCTCAGGGCGTACATCATGGTGCTGCACCAATCCCTGAAGAAGCAAAATGGGTACAGGCAAAGGAAGTAAAAGATATTTCCGGATTTACACACGGTATAGGCTGGTGTGCTCCACAGCAGGGAGCATGTAAGCTTTCACTTAACGTTAAGGATGGTATCATTCAGGAAGCATTGGTAGAGACTATCGGATGTTCGGGTATGACTCACTCGGCAGCTATGGCATCAGAGATTTTACCTGGTCTTACTGTTATGGAAGCTCTTAATACTGACCTTGTTTGTGATGCTATCAATACAGCTATGAGAGAGCTGTTCTTACAGATAGTATATGGTCGTTCACAGAGCGCATTCTCAGAGGATGGACTTGCTATAGGTGCAGGTCTTGAGGATTTAGGTAAGGGTCTTCGTTCACAGGTTGGTACTATGTATGGTACACTTGCAAAGGGACCTCGTTACTTAGAGATGGCTGAGGGTTATGTAACTGCTATAGCTTTGGATGCAGATGATTTAATAATCGGTTATAAGTTCGTTAACCTCGGTAAGATGACTGACTTCATCAAGAAGGGTGATGATCCTAATACTGCTTATGAGAAGTCTTGTGGACAGTACGGAAGAGTTGCTGATGCAGTTAAGTTAATTGACCCACGTACAGACAAAGAGATTGAGAAGTAGAAGAGGAGGTAACGAAGATGGCATTATTTGAATCATATGAAAGAAGAATTGATCAAATCAACAAAGTATTAAACAGCTATGGTATCTCCTCAATAGAAGAAGCAGAGAAGATTACAAAGGATGCTGGTTTAGACGTTTACAATCAGATAAAGGGCATTCAGCCTATCTGTTTTGAAAATGCTTGCTGGGCTTATACAGTAGGTGCAGCTATAGCAATTAAGAAAGGCTGCAGAAGAGCAGCTGATGCAGCAGCAGCTATAGGAGAAGGACTTCAGTCTTTCTGTATCCCCGGTTCAGTTGCTGATACCCGTAAGGTCGGTCTTGGACATGGTAACTTAGGAAAGATGTTACTTGAGGAGGAAACTGAGTGTTTCGCTTTCCTTGCAGGTCATGAGTCATTTGCAGCCGCTGAGGGTGCAATCGGTATAGCTGAGAAGGCTAACAAGGTTCGTCAGAAGCCTCTTAGAGTTATCCTTAACGGTTTAGGTAAGGATGCAGCTCAGATTATCTCACGTATCAACGGATTTACATTTGTTGAGACTGAGTATGATCCATATACTAACGAAGTAAAAGAGATTTCACGTAAGTCTTACTCAGACGGACTTCGTGCTAAGGTTAATTGTTATGGTGCTAACTCAGTACCGGAAGGTGTTGCTATCATGTGGAAGGAAGGCGTTGACGTATCTATAACAGGTAACTCAACTAACCCAACCAGATTCCAGCATCCTGTAGCAGGTACTTATAAGAAAGAATGTAATGAGAAGGGCAAGAAGTATTTCTCAGTTGCATCAGGTGGTGGTACAGGTCGTACACTTCACCCTGATAACATGGCAGCAGGTCCTGCTTCATATGGTATGACTGATACATTAGGACGTATGCATTCAGATGCACAGTTTGCAGGTTCTTCATCAGTTCCTGCTCACGTTGAGATGATGGGTCTTATCGGTGCAGGTAACAACCCTATGGTTGGTATGACAGTTGCAGTTGCAGTTTCTATCGAAGAAGCAGCTAAGGCCGGCAAGTTTTAGTCCAAATATAGTGTGACATCGGGTACAAGCCTTGTCACATTACAGAAGTATATTAGATTATAAAAAAAATGTGCAAAGCATGGCGTTAAGAATTACGTGCCATGCGTGCACATTTTTTATTGCGCAGAGTCGCCGAAAGGAATATGCCGGCTAAAGCTGACCAGCGGCTTGCGTACAATTAGGGTGCGATTCCATCTTCCCTACTTGATTATAGTAGAAACATATACTATAGATGTACCGGTGACAGGTGTCAGACTGCTTTTTAACATTATCCTTTCAACGATTTTTTTATCTTTAAGGTATCCTTAAAAACCTTGAAGCTTGTTTTGAAAGAAATACGTGATTTTTCTTTGCGCTCACGTTTGAATTTTAATTCTATGGGCATCTCCAATATTCTGCAACCGGCTTTATTGGCTTTGGCGAGAATTTCTATATCATATGCATATCCGTCGGTAATCATATTTTCAGTAAGTGCTTTGATTACACGGGTTCTAAATAATTTTATTCCGGTCTGAGTATCTTTTATATCCAGCCTAAACATTATTTTTAATACTACATAATATCCTATACTCATAATCCTTCTTGAAAGAGGGTATTCGAGCTTTGAATCCTTATGAAGCTTTGAACCGATTACTATATCAGCATTTTTTTCCTTCATGGTTTTTAAAAAGCCTTTTAACATGGCAGGATTTAATTCGAGATCCGAATCAAGAAAAGCTACATAATCAGAATTGGCATATAAAACTCCATTGGTTATAGCTTTTCCTTTACCTTGGTTTGGCTTGTAGCTGATATATGATATTTTTGAATCTGCTTCCGAAGCAGATATAATCTCTGATAAAGTGTTGTCAGAACTTCCGTCATCTACAGCTATTATGCGATAGTTGCGTACAAATCCGGAAATAATCTCTGAGGCTTTAAGAAGGTTATCGTGTATATGCATACCTTCATTGTAAGCAGGCATTATCACAGTTAAGCATTCTTTTTTATCGTGTTTAATTAAATCATCGCTTATTAAAAAATCTAAAACATTACTTGCGTCCATATTCATACCACCAAAATTAATTATTATGTAGTATAGCACAACAAAAAAATAATTACAAATATTGTTGTTTTTTTTTGTGTTATAAGTTATCATATATCAGATAGAAAAATACCGATTAAGTTTTGAGAGGTAGAAAAATGAGCAAAAACGATAATACTAAAGCAAGTAACATAAAGAATGATGTTAAAAAGAAAGGTAATAAGAAACCAAATACCGATAATAAAAGTACTGACAATAAAAGTACCAACAATAAAAGTAAAAAGGAAAACATAAATATAACTGATAAAAACAATAAATCAGTTTTAAAATGGCTTGGAGCACTTATAGTTGAGGTTATAATACTTGGCCTGATGCTTGTAGCATACAGCTTATATTATGTGGATTCCAAGATTGAAAAGATTAACAAGGTTGAAATCGATGAAAAAGATCTTTCCATAAATGAGGAGCTGGATGTAACCAATCAGGAAAACTATAAGACTGTAGCGTTGTTTGGTGTGGATGCAAGAGATGTAGACAATCTCGGTCAGGGAACACGAAGTGATTCCATAATGATAGCTAGTATAAATAACGAAACCAAAGAAGTGAAAATAGTTTCTATTTATAGAGATACACTTTTGGAAGTTGAAAATGGCTCAGGCTTGACGGCTAAAGTTAATGCCGCATATTCTTATGGCGGGCCACAGCTTGCGATTAAGACACTAAATGCCAATCTTGATCTTCAGATTACCGATTTTGTGACCGTAAACTTTCTTGGACTTACCAAAGCAATTGATGATTTGGGCGGTATAACGGTTCATATAGAGGAAAATGAACTTCCTACACTCAATCTTGCCATAACCGAGCAGATAGCTGTGACAGGTATATATTCAGATGGTGTATTTTCGACAGGTGATGTGCTTCTCAATGGTACGCAGGCAACTGCATATGCGAGAATCAGAAGCACCGATCAGGGTGATATAACCAGAACTGAAAGACAAAGAGATGTCTTATCCAAAGTGTATGCCAAGGCGAAGTCATCGGATATCGCAACTATCGACAATATTATAGATGATGTATTTCCACAGATAGCTACAAGTTTGGCAGAAGATGAAATAAAAGCACTTGCAAAGGAAGTATTCGAATATCAGCTCGGAGATACTGTAGGTTTTCCGTTTGCATATACACCGATTACTCACGAAACAAAAGGTTCTATCATAGTGCCGGCCGATTTATCAGCCAATGTTTCGGCACTTCATGAATTCCTTTTTGGAGAGACCGGATATGTTCCGACCGGCAAGGTTCAGAGCATAAGCTCATCCATTCAAAATGAAACAGGAGTTGAAGCGCAGCCTGTAACAGTTGCACCTCAAACCTTTGAATAGTAAAAGATAATTGAAAATTAATCAAGTAGGGAGGATAGAAACGCACCCTACTCGCAGCGAGCCGCCGGTCAGCTTTAGCTGACATCTTCATATCGGTGGCTCTGCGATAAAATAAAAAAGGAATCTTTTTAGATTCCTTTTTTTATATATTAATGATATAATAATATATTATGGTATGCTGTTAGTAAGAGTGATTTAGGAGACATCGATGAAAAAGGTTTCTAAAAGCATTGTTAAACTTAATACTGAAGGAATTAAAAATTTTATTCTAAATGAGAGAAAAAAATATATTGATAAGGTTCCTGAAAGATTTAATAAGCTATTTGAAATAGATGAATTTATGGAGTCCGGTTATAAAAGTTTTAGAATGATTCCCAAAGTTGGCTTCAATGAAACATATATTGTCTATTTGTATGGCAGCTCCATGTTCTTTAATATCGATAATGAACAATGGGATTTCATAACCAGACTTTCTTTACAAACCCATTGTGGTCTGTTTGTACCTATGTATCCGCTTGCACCGGAGAATTGCTGCAGGGAAACTTTTAAAATGTTATGTAAGGCATATTCTGATTTTGCGATGGGTATAGATGTAAAAAGAATTGTACTGCTTGGAGATTCATCCGGAGCGGGACTTGCTCTATCCATGGCTATGCTTGCATGGAAAGAGGGACTTAGAAAGCCGGATCAGCTTATTATGCTTTCACCGCTTATCGATACCGAATTTTTTGATAAAGAGCTTGAAGAAATCATTGATAATACTATAGACCATAGTGAACGTATATATTTCAATCAGGCACTGAAGGATTTCATAAATGATTACTGGGTTAAGGATTATGCAGTTAAAACAGAATATACCAGTCCTTACTATGGGGATTATACGGATTTATGTGATGATGTTGTTTTATTTTCCGGCGTGGAGGATATGTTCAACTGTTACTCCAGAGCATTTTATAAAAAGGCTAAATCACAGAGCGTAAATACAAGATTTTTTGAATTTGAAGATGCAGATCATGATTTTATCATATATGAAAAAAATGAAGCTGCTCAAAATGCATGTGGATATCTGGCTGATGTTGTAAGCAGGAATTATGACAATTCGCTAACAGATATTTACCCGCTTAAGCTTTTATCTGATTGGACAAAGAGATATCCGGATATAATTAAAGATGAGTGGGCATCTAAATTTATATATGATCATAAGTTTGATTTTTCAAAGCTTAATACTAAGCTTAGTGAATATAGAAATCTTATACTTGCTGCAACAGCTGCGGCATGTGATGCCAAAGTAAAACAATATATCATGAAGTTTCCAAAGTGCACTATTGTGAACCTGGGATGTGGATTGGATAATATGTTTGGCAGACTCGATAACGGAAGGATACAATGGTACAGTGTGGATTCTCACAATATAATGTCGGTAAGGCGTGCCATGTACGGAGAAAGAGACAGAGAAAAAACGATAGGAAGAAGTCTTCTGGATTTTTCGTGGATTGATGATATTTCCTGTAAAAGAAATCAGGGCGTGATGTTTGTTTGTAATGATACTTTGTCTTATATGAGGAAAAATGATGTGTGCGAGCTGGTCGGAAAGATTGCGGAAAGGTTTCCCAATGCAGAACTTGTATTTTCTGTTTCTACCAGTGGTGCTACCGATTATATCAATTTCCATTTTAAAAATAGTATATTTATAAAAAAGAAAAAAAGATTTTCTGTAGATGATGCATATAGGCTTTTTAATGGTTGGAGTTCTGATTACAGGGTAATGCACGAAGAACCGGTCATGAAATATCTTCCTAAAACTGTAAAGGTAAAGCCTTCCACAAGATTTAAGGTAGCATATAACAGGATTACTTATAATCATAAGATAATACATGTAAAGCTTGGAAGTGAGGCATATATAACCAATATGTAAGGAGAGTTTTATAGATGCTTGAAGCAAATAATCTTGTAAAGACATTTATAAGAAATGAAAAACATAACGTGAAGACAAGCTTTAATGCTGTCGATGATATATCGCTTAAGGTAAGTGAAGGTGAGATAGTTGGAATAATCGGACCAAATGGTGCGGGAAAAACTACTCTTTTACGTATGCTCGGCAGTCTTATGAAACCGACTTCGGGCAGTATAGATATAAATTTGGACGGGACAATTCTCAAAACTGAAATTGAAATTAAAAAGGCTATAGGATATCTATCCGGTAATACCAAGCTTTACGGCAGACTTAGTACAAGAGAACTACTAACTATGGCCGGAAAACTATATGGCATGGGTGAATCTGAGATTAAGTTAAGGATTTCCATGATAGCAAAGCTGCTTAATCTTGACAGCTTTATAGACAATAGAATTGAAAAACTTTCTACCGGCCAGACTCAGAGAGCATCTATATCCAGATGCATTATACACGATCCCAGATTATATATATTTGATGAGCCGACTCTCGGACTTGATATCATAAGCAGCAATGCAATAGTTGAATTTATGCTTAAAGAAAAAAGTGAGGGTAAGGCTGTGCTTTATTCTACTCATTATATGGAAGAAGCAGAGAAGCTCTGTGACAGAATTATAATGATTAACAAGGGCAAGATAGTGGCGGAAGGTACAGTAGAAGCGTTAAAAGAGATTGGTAATTCTGATGATTTAAGAGTAGTATTCGGTAATCTTATCGGAAGAGGGGAGGACTGGATATGAATCTTAGAAACATAAAGAGTTTATATAAAAAAGAATTGTTGGATGTTATGAGAGATAAAAAGACAGTAATTATGATGGTTGTCGTACCTATCATCTTATATCCGCTCCTTATAGTTTTAAGTCTTCAGGTTATGAGTGCCATAACCACGCAGATGACAGAGAGAACTTATATAATTTCGGTTTATTATGATGAAGATGACATAATGAAAGATATAATAGCCAAATACGATTTGTCTGATTATTCGCTTAAGCTTGTCAGCACTGATGAGCCTGAAAAAGCACTTGCAGGTGAAAATATAGATGCTTATCTTAAGATTACCAATAAAGGCGGAAAAGAGAATTTTGAAGTATATTATATCTCGTCTGTAACTAATTCGGGATATGCCGCAGACAGAGTTTCGGATCTTTTATCTGATTATACAAAAAATCTTACAAAAGAAAAACTTGAACTTGCCGGACTTGATTCTGATGAGATACTAAATCCGGTTGATGTGACTTTTGAGGATACTGCAACCAATGAAGAAACTGCCGGAAGTCTGCTTTCAAGTATTCTTCCTTTTATGCTTATCGTTAGTCTGCTTATGGGCACCATGTATCCTGCCATAGATACAACTGCCGGAGAAAGAGAAAGAGGAACACTTGAAACACTTCTTACATTGCCTGTAACCAATAGCGAGATTATTGTAAGTAAGTTCTTTGTGGTTGCTACCATTGGTATAATATCAGCTTTGTTAAATATCATATCTATATCAGGCGTAGGCGTTTATATGTACAATATGACAAGTGCATATACCAATGCCTCTGGAGGTATATCCTTAAGTAAATTTGCACCTGCTATAGTTGTCGGTATCCTTTGTGTATTTGCATTTGCCATATTTATTAGTGCTATTACTATGTGTGTAACAGCATTTGCAAAAACCTATAAAGAGGCAAACAATTACATTACACCACTTTCGCTTGTGGTTATGTTTGCGTCTTTTATAGGTTTTATACCAAATATAAAATTAAATGAAAAAGCAGCGCTTATACCGGTAGCCAATATAAGTCTTTTGATAAGAGATATGCTATCTTTTAAGTATGATGCAAAGGTTGTTTTGATAGTTTTGTTAAGTAATGTGTTTTATGGCTTGGCAGCTATATGGTTTTTGGGAAGAATATACAACAGCGAGGCTATTTTGTTTGGAGAGTCGGCGGCCGGAGTACAGATATTTGAAAGAAGGAAAAATATAAAACCGGGAGGTGTTCCGGAGCTTGGCGATACTGTTCTGGTTTTATTTGTAACCATGTTTGCCATGATTTATATAGGTGGTGCGATTCAGCTTAAGCTTGGATATTTTGGAGTTATCGGAACTCAGCTTTTGATTCTTGCCATACCGCTTTTGGTTGCGCTTTATACAAAAAAGAGTTTGAAAAAAACTTACAGGATAAATAGTTGTGGAATAAAGCATATCATCGGTGGTATAATCATGATAGTAGGTGCAATTTTTATAGGCGTGGTTCTTACATCTATAGTAGGTGCACTTTTTCCGTCGAGTGCAAGTGAGGCAAACGAACTTCAAAATTCTTTGATCGGAGACAATATTATTTCGACTTTGTTTGTGGTTGCAGCACTTCCTGCGATTTGCGAGGAGATGATGTTTAGAGGATACGTCCTAACGGCTTTTGAACATAAGTTTAAACCTAAAACTGCCATATTTATATCGGCATGTCTTTTTGGGATTTATCATATGAGCATAGTTAGATTTTTTGCTACAGCATTTTTAGGATATGTTATCTGTTATGCAGCATACAAATCCAAGAGTATTATCCCGGGTATGATAATGCATTTTATAAATAATGCTGTTTCGGTTTTGAGCCTTTACTATCCGGAAAGGTTTTCAAGATTATTTTTATCTTTTATCGGCGAAAAGGTGAGCCTTTTGGATGTGTTTTTCTTTATTTTGATGGGACTTTTACTATTGTATGCGGGATATATGATATTTAATATAAAAGCCAAAAGATACACAGACTAAATTATTACAAATGGAGATAAATAATGGAAAAGAAACTTAAGATTGCAAGATTACTTATAGTATTGTTTGCGGTAATTGCGGTAGTGGAATTGGTATTGCTTATAAATGATAAAATCAATAAAGAAAAACCCGTTTTTGTTACAACAGATGTGGAAAGCAGAGCATGGACACTTGTACCTGATTTTGAATCAGATATGATACAGGCTAACTATTGGAGTTATGTAAACAAAGCGTATGTTCTTATCGGTTCATATCCTGATTATGAATATTATAAAATAGCGGTCGGTGCTCCGAGAAATGATTATGATGTGGAAAATTTCTATATCGATGACTATGATTATCTTATGTATTACCATGATGACGAAGCTAAAAAGGTTTCCCATGTGGCAGTAGATGTATCTTCATATCAGCCGGAGGTTGACTGGGAGGCAGTAAAGGAAGCAGGAGTTGATATGGCTATCATAAGAGCGGGATACCGTGGGTATGGAACGGGAGCTATCGTAACAGATGATATGTTTGAAAATCATATAGAAGGTGCGCTTGAAGCAGGTCTGGATATAGGAGTATATTTCTTTACACAGGCACTTAATTATGACGAAGGAGTTGAAGAGGCAAAATATACTCTTTCGCTGATAAAAGATTATAAGATAAACGGCCCTGTGGTTATAGACACAGAAGAGATGAATGCAGACGGCGTAAGGACTGAGGGGCTAAGTATAGATGCCAGAACGGACAGTATAGTTGGTTTTTGCGAGACCGTAAAAGCAGCAGGATATGAGCCTATGATTTATTCAAACAGAAACTGGTTTGTGCAGCAGCTTGATATGAGCAGGATATGTAATTATAAGCTTTGGCTTGCTCATTATGCCAATCAGCCGGATTTCCCATATCTTTATACAATCTGGCAGTATAAAAGTGATGGCAGACTGTACGGAAAGAAGATAGATTTTGATTTAAACGTGGTTATGTATTAGAATAAATGTGTAAATAAAAGACCTTCGCCCGGTAAGCGAAGGTCTTTTATTTAGGCTCAAGCACAACTGACATTTTCCACATATCATCATATATTTTCTGAAAATCATCAGTGTTATAGGTTTTGATGCCGTCGATTGAATCATAAACCGTAATTGTGTTTTCGGGTATACTGTAACCGGTTAAAACTACACAGTGCTCATTATATACCCAGGTATATTCGGTATCGCCGTATCGGTATATATATGATGCTTTATTACAGGGCTTTAAACCGACTGTAGTCCACACAAGAACCGGATATCCCTTTGCGATATATGGAAACAAATCTTTCAGATTTGTTCCGCTTATATTGGTTGCTTTATATGAGCTTTTATTTTGTATAAGAAAGCGGTTGGCAGTGTTGGTAAGTGCCGGTGCATAGCAGCCGCCTCCCGGTGTTATATCGGGACGACCTTTGTATCCGATTACATAATTTTCATCAGAGTATATAAGGTAATTATCTATTATTTCATTTTTTTCAAGCTGATATCCAAAATAATTTAAGAGCATGGTAAGTGCCATGGATTCACATCCGGCGGGATACTCGGGATTTTGGTATATGAGTTCCAAACTCAGCTCAACCTTGTCCGGATTATCAGGAAAATCCATTGTAGGAATTTCAACCTCGCCGGTTTCTTCATTGGCTCTTGCAAAGGATTCTATGGAAAAATCGAAAGAAAGACCGTTTACCTCAAAATAGGCTTTGGCAGGAGGTGCTTCTTTTTTGCTTTTTTTTAAATGAATGGTCAAAATAACACCACTTATTATAACTAAAACTGCTATAATAATAAGAATTATTTTCTTCTTCATGACTACCTCCGGATAAATGAAATTTATCAATATCATTTTAACATATGTAAATGTACTACACAATTATTTAATTGCATAAACTGTAAAAATGATATTTTTGAGGTTTAAAATTGAGAGATTATATAGAGGAGAGAGTGCTAAGCTTAGGTGAGTACATAGTTAAGAATAATGCAACCGTAAGACAGGCTGCTAAGGAGTTTGGAGTAAGTAAATCCACAGCACATAAGGATGCGGCGGACAGGTTGCCAATGCTCAACGAAGAACTTGCCAAAAAGGTAAGAAAAATACTGGATGTCAATAAATCCGAGCGTCATATAAGAGGCGGAATAGCAACTAAGAATAAGTACAGCAAATTAAATGATTAATAAATTATAAATTAATGATAATAATAAATTATATAATATGAATGCTGATATATTAATCGTTAATATAATTTATATTAAACGATAACATACTAATAATATATATCTTCATACGATAACATACTAATAATATATTTTCTTGCAGAGTTGATAGTTTCGTATTATAATAGATAAGATTGAGATTAAAAATATGTGTACTTATGTTAAATAATGAGGTATTGGTAAAATGAAATTTATACACATTTCAGATGTACATCTGGGAAGAAGACCGGATAAGGGAAGGATTTGGAGTGACCAAAGATCCGAAGAGATTTTTGAAAGCTTTAAGAATGTTCTTACGGTTTGCGATGAGCTTGAGGTAGACTTGTTGCTAATCGCAGGAGATTTGTTTGATGCGCCTCCTACAGATAAAGAGTTAAGGAGAATAGATGTTGAGTTTAAAAAACTTAAGAAAACAAAGGTTGTTATAATTGCAGGTTCTGCTGATTATATATCTAAGGATAATGACTGGTCCAGGTTTGATTTTGCATCAAATGTAATTATCTTTCCTGGAGGAAGAGCAGCAAATGCCTATATCGAAAGTTTAAATGTCTGCATAACGGGATATAGTTACGCCAAGCCTGAGTATAGTGAAAGGATTTTGGAAAAACTTAATCCGGGTCATGAAGGAGCGTACAATATACTGCTCGGACATGGTGGCGATGCAAAGCATATGCCGTTTTCAACCGAACGACTTGCGAGAAAAGATTTCAATTATATAGCACTTGGTTATATCCATAAGGTTAAGCATATTCTTAAAAATAAGATGGCATTTTCAGGTTCTCTTGAACCTCTTGATTATACTGAAACCGGTAAGCATGGATATATATATGGTGAGGTTGACGAAGAAGGACGTACAGGTATAACATGGGTACCTTGTAACAGGAGAAGTTACGTAAATACAATAGTTAAGCTTGATAATGAGATGGATAATCAGGATATAATTGATACTGTTGAAAAGAAGATTAAATCTTTGGGCAGAGACAATATCTACAGAATTTTGCTCAAGGGAAAGATAGACAGTAGTGTGGATATAGACCTTGGTATACTAAAAGCTAAATATTATATCAATCAGATTATAGATAAAACTGAAGAATATTATGATTTAAATATCCTTATGTTGGAAAATCAGAGTAATATCGTCGGCAGACTGATAAGTACACTTTCCGATGAAAATGCTTTGGAAAAAGAGGACATAAGAAAAAAAGCCTTGCGTTATGGTATTGATGCATTGGTAGAAATTGGTGGATAAAATGTATCTTAATAAATTACTGCTTAAGAATTTTGGTAAATTTAATAATAAAGAGCTTGTATTAAAGCCTGGCATAAATGTCATAAACGGAAAGAAGGATTCTGATAAATCTACTATAAAGGACTTTATCGTTTCTATGCTTTATGGCTTTTCAAATTGTGCTCTAAATGAAGAAAACAATAAGTATGAGCTGTATAAGTCTAAGGATGGGACAGGCATTTCCGGAAAAGTTAATTTGAAGGAAGATGATAAGACTTATTTTGTTGAAAGAAGCTTTTCAAAAAAGAACAGCAAGGTAAGTGTCCTTGAATTAAATTCCGGAAAAGATATATCAATTGACAATGAAAGCCTTGACGGAAAGATGTTTAACTGCTGCAGGGAAGATTATGTCAATGGTCTGTGTATTGACAACAAAGACGGTGATTATGAGGGCTATATCAAGCATGATTTTGGCAATATGATAGTTTCGGGTGCGGCTTCGATTGAGTTAAACAAGAGCATATTTTACCTTAAGAAAAAAAGAAGAGAGTTTGATTCCTCTGCTATAGTTGAAAACATAGATATCATAGATTCCGAGTTGGAAGATTATGATGATGTGGATAAGAAACTTAAAGATGTCAGGAAAAAAATGCATGATATCGAGGAGACTCTTGCTATAGAAACAGCCAGAAGAAAAAGAGAAGCAAGAAGACTTATTCAGACTAATCCGGTTAAAAAAGATGATGATGAAATAGCTGATTCTGATGAAAAAGACAATGTTAGTCAAGGTGATGATAAGGAACTTAAAGCTAAGGACAAGTCAAAAGACAGGAAAGAAAAAAAATCCGGTGAAGATAAAAATGATAACGATAGCACCAAAGGTAGTGAAAATATATTTCTGGATGCGGATTTGATAAAAGATTATAAGCCGGAAACCAAATTAACGGACAAGATATGGTTTATAATTCTTACCGGATTTTTTGTGGTGGGAGTTATAGCTGCGATTGTTTATATTTTGCCTTTTGACAATGCTGTAAGACAGATTTTTATAATATGTACTATTTTGTTTGTTATTGTAACTATAGTTGAGGGACTCTATGCAAAAGGTGTATTTGAAGAAGAATTAAAAACTCCTTCGGAGGATGAATTTAAGCGTATTATCTATGAGCTTGAAAGAAAGACTGAAACCTATGAAGAGGTTGAGATTGATATGTCATTTGCAAAAGAATATCTTGATAAAAGAGAAGTTCTTGCCGATGAGGAAAGAAATATCCTTAAGGATATGGTAAGAAGAGATGAGCTGAAAGAGGAAAGAAGAACTCAGGAGGCTAAGCTTGAAAAGTCCAGGAAGGAAATACATGCCATTACACTTGCTATCAATACCATAAATGATATATCAAAAGATATCAGCAAGTCATACAGCTATATGATTAACAATAATATCTCAGATATTATATCCGGGCTTAGTGACAATAAATTCAATGATTTATATATCAATGAAAATAATATGCCTATGGTTATGAGTCAAAGTGGATATGTTGACTTTAACAGTCTTGACAAAAATGATATGAGAAGTGTATATCTTTCGATTAGACTTGCCATAGCAAAGAGTATGCTTGATAAAAATATGCCTATTATTCTTGATGGTATACTGGATGGAATGGAAAATGGACTCTTGGAAAAGGCTTTGGATATAGTCAGAAGATTTAAAGCCGGTCAGGTTATAATCCTTTCGTCCGATAACAGAGTAGAAAACAGACTTAGAGAGATAAATACCGAGTATAATTTAGTTGCTCTTGATTAAGCCTGTTTTCCGGATTTATTTGAATTAATATATTTTAATTAATAGAAGATTTTATCGTGTCTAAAATGCGCATGGTGATTTTCATACTGCCGCGACCGATACCCATTTGGATATTGGGTTTAACGACCCCGTGAAAATCTGAGCCGCCTGATATAAGCAGATTATGATGAAGTGCTATTGAACGAAGCTTATCACTTTCATATGAATTGTTGGAAGAGTGATAGGCTTCGATTCCGTTTAACCCAAGTGTCTTAAGGTAATCAATCAATTCTTCTATCTCGGCATATCCCAGATGATATAAAAGCGGATGAGCCAGGAAAGAACATTTTGCATACCTGCCAAGTATATCCATTGCTTTTTCACAAGGTACCTGTGGCTTTGGAAGATAGTATTTGCAACCTACACCTATATATTTTCTAAAGGCAACTTCCTTATCTTTGCATATGCCTTCTTCAACTAAAACTCTTGCAAAATGAGCTCTGGTTATAACGCTGTCGGGATTGCCGTGAAGAAGCTTTTCCATAGTTATGTTCATACCGTCCTTTTGCATAAGTTCAACCATTTTGATGTTGCGGTTTTCACGCTGCTCTTTAAGAAATGCAAGCTCTTTTTGGAGTCCTTCGTTTTGGTAATCAATATAAAAACCGAGTATATGTATCTCTCTTTTTTTATAGTAACAGGAAATTTCTATACCCGGGACTATTTCCAAATCCTTATCTTTTGTATATTCAAGTATTTCAGGTATACCATCAACAGTGTCGTGGTCAGTAAGTGCTATTGCTTTAAGTCCCATATGTATAGCTTCATCGGCAACTTCGCTTGGAGTAAGTGAGCCGTCAGAAGCATTTGAATGTACATGTAAATCTATTAAATCCATTTTTAAGCCTCCTGATTTACTATATAAATTATGGATTTACCACATTTTTTGATGCATATATAATGATGCTTTTTAATGCACAGAGCCGCCGAGAGGAATATGCCGGCTAAAGCTTTCCTGTGGTCCGCGCACGAGTAGTGTGCGATTCCATCTTCCCTCTATTCAATATGATGTTATAATATCAGAGTTTAACGGATAAAACAATCAAAAAAAGTTACTGTAACTATTAAAAATAAAATGAAATTGTATTAAAAAACATTATAAATTATATAAAAAACTTGATATTATGGAATTGGTTAATTATAATGTAGCTTATGTATTTAAAACGTTTATATACTATCTTAAGTTAAATAAATACGTAATAATATGCAAATTGATAAAATATGGAGGTATCTGAATATGAGTAAAGATAATAAGAACAATGAAGAATTAAAATCAAAGTTTACCAACATAATTAAGCTTATAATAATCGTTGCACTTGGTTTGGTGCTTTTGTTTTATCCGGGACAGACACTTGACACAGCCGTTAAAGCGTTGGGAATTGTAATAATAGTTGCCGGGGCAGTAGCGCTTATTTCATCGCTTACCCAGAGCGAAAAAAACGGATATGTTATGTTTCAGCTTATAGGTGCTCTTATAGGTATAGTTGCAGGTATTATAGTGCTTACCAATCGTGGACTTGTTATATCTATCTTTCCTGTGCTTACAGGTGTAGGTATCGCGATTTATGGAGCATTTGGAATAGCTCAGGCACTTACTTTCAGAAAGTTTTATTCTACAGGCTGGCAGGCTTCCCTTTTATTTTCCGTTATTACAATAGGCGTCGGCATACTTATAGCTGCCAATCCGTTTAGTACTATGAATACTATAGTCAGACTGGTGGGTATAGTCCTTATCTATAACGGCGTTGTCGGTATATATATGCAGCTTAACAGAAGAAAGAAAAATCTTGTTTATAACAAAAATGAGATTATAGATGTTGAAGCTATAGATGTGGATGATGATGAAGATTAGCAAATATAATTAGCAGATTGAGAAAGATTTTATTATGGAAAAAGAATTAGAATTAAAAGATGAATTAAATAAACAACCTGAAGAAAATAAAATGGGTGTAATGCCGATAAAAAAACTCATCATTACGATGTCACTTCCGATGATGATTTCCATGCTGGTTCAGGCACTTTATAATATCGTAGACAGTATATTTGTATCGAGAATTTCTGAAGATGCGCTTACTGCTGTAACACTTGCATTTCCGATGCAAACGCTGATGCTTGCAGTTGCTTCCGGAACGGCGGTAGGTATAAATGCACTTTTATCGAGATCGCTTGGAGAAAAGGATTTTGACAAGGCTGATGATGCAGCCAATACAGGTATACTTTTGGAGTTTTTCAGTTACCTTTTGTTTTTGCTGATAGGTCTTACTGTAGCAAAGCCATTTATCACTTCCCAGACGAGCAATCCGACGATTCAGGAGTATGGTACAACTTATACCATGATTTGCTGTTGTGTGTCTTTGGGCGTTTTTATGCAGATGACCTTTGAGAGACTTTTGCAGTCTACGGGACGTACATTTCACAGTATGATATCTCAGGTGGTTGGTGCGGTTATCAATATGATATTTGACCCAATTCTCATATTTGGTTATTTTGGATTTCCGAAGATGGGTATAGCGGGTGCGGCAATTGCAACAGTATTTGGACAGATTACCGCATCCTGTCTTGGTATCTATATGAATAAAAAATATAACAAGGATATTAATCTGTCCTTTAAGAAGATTCTCAAGCCTAAAGCAGAGGTGGTTAAGGCTATATATGCGGTAGGTATACCTTCTATTTTGATGATTTCAATAGGTTCGATTATGACCTATAGCATGAATAAAATCCTTGGTAAGTTTTCTGATACGGCGACAGCGGTATTTGGTTCTTATTTTAAACTTCAGAGTTTCTTCTTTATGCCTGTATTTGGTGTTA
>CADCDW010000012.1:0-16131 GCA_902800325.1 uncultured Lachnospiraceae bacterium | reverse complement strand
TAATCTTGGAGCAGGCAGAAAGGACAGAATCGACGAAGCGCTTAAGTTTGCTTTGAAACTCGTTATATGTATTATGGTTATCGGAACCATGGTTTTTGAAGTGATACCCGGAACTTTGCTTAAAGTATTTGATGCATCAGATAATATGCTTAGTATAGGCATACCGGCACTGAGGATAATTGCGATACATTTTCCGATAGCCGCCTGTAGCATAGTGCTTGGTTCAGTATTTCAGGCTTTTTCACAAAGTATATATTCACTTATTGTATCTATATGCAGACAGCTTTTGGTTTTGATTCCGGTTGCGTGGCTTTTATCTCTTACCGGAAATGTCAATAATATATGGTGGAGTTTTTTAATAGCTGAAGTTGTTTCATTGACTTTTACATTATTTTTCTTTAGAAAAGTTAAAAAAAGTCTTCCGATATGATATAATGTGGTGGATAAGTTACAACAAATGAAACGGGGATGATTTTTGTGAAGGATTCTGTAGTAGTTGAAAAAAAAGAAATGAAATATACGGATTATGAAGAGTTTTTGAGGGACAATCGTAAAACTGTTAACAGATTGTTAAATCGCATTATGCTTTTTTTTGTTATAACCGGGCCGGCTATAGCACTTGGTATAAAAGGGAATATGTTTAATGATATAACATATTTTGCATGTGCCATGATATCTATATATGTTTTGATTATGGCATATGTACATTATCTTTTATTGAAAAGATGGCCTTATTCGATTTGGACTTCTTTTTTTGCTCTTATGGCGTTAAATATACTTTTGGCATGGATGACCAATGCACATGTATCTATACTGCTTACATGGTTTCTTGTGCCATTAATGAGTTTGTTCTTTTGTGACAAATTCTTATATATTTTGACCATAGCGGTTAATTTTATTATTATGTCTGTTTCAACATGGATGACTTCAGACTATTATATGAATTTAAGAACTGATTTTGATACTTCTTTTAAATATTTTATAAATGTTTTTGGCGGATATGTAATAGAAACAGTTATTATGGGAGCAGCCGGCTGGGGACTTGGCAAGATGATAACAGGATATTTCTATGCATTGATAGATAAATATCATCAGGTTAAAGAACACGAAGAAAAGATGCGAAGCCATATGGAAATTCTTGATTCTATGGCGGAGATATATGACAATGTCAATCTTGTAGATTTTAAAAAAATGACTGAAATGTCGCTTAGAGGGAAAGAATATAAAAAGATAGATTTGGATTTTTCTTCTCAAATTCAGACTGCCATGAATCAGAGAATATCCGAAGAAATAAAGCCTGATCAAAAAGAGGACTTTGTCAATTTTACCAATATTACGACAGTTCAGGCAAGGTTACATGGAAAAAAGAGTATATATGGTGAATTTGTAAATAGGATAACCGGATGGTTTCGTGCTCAGTATATAACTGTCGAAGCAGACGAAGATGGAGTACCGACTACAGTTATATATACTATACAAAATATTGATAATGATAAAAGGCGTGAGGAGCATCTTATACGTATATCGTTTACAGATGAATTGACAAGACTCTACAACAGAAGATGCTACGAGGAGGATGCGGCTATTTATTCCAATAAGGAAATAGATGAAGATTTAGTAATAGTTTCCATAGATGTAAATGGATTAAAGGTAGCCAATGATACAAAAGGACATGCAGCAGGCGATGAACTTATAAAAGGAACCGCAGACTGTCTTGTAGCTGCACTTGGAACTATGGGAAAGGTTTACCGTACAGGTGGAGACGAGTTTATGGCAATTATTCATGACTATGACTGCGATAGTATCAGGGATATCATTCGTAAAAGGACAGATGATTGGCATGGTGCTTATAATGAAAAATTATCTATATCTATCGGATATGCTGCCATAAAAGATAATCCGGGTGCAGATATATCTGAACTTGAAAAGAAGGCAGATGCTATGATGTACGAGGAAAAAAGACAGCATTATCAAAAGAGTGGAAATGACAGAAGAGCATCAAGACGATAATTAGTTTACTTTATATGATATTGAAATCTTGATGGCATCTACAGGAAGCAGGGATACCGTAGAAAGTGCAAAAGCATTTGTGGAAGATAAAGGCTTTAGCTTTCCGATAGGTTTTGATACTGAGTATAACGGAGCATATACCTATTCAGTTTCATCTATACCTATGACATTTTTTATCGACAAGGACGGAGTTATACAGTTTTATCAGATAGGAGCAATAGAAGAAAATGTTCTTAATGAACAGCTGGAGCTGCTTATAGGCCGATAAGACTAAGTTTTTAGTATGACGGGCATGCCGTCAGTCTGTGGTGTAAGTCCACAAGGGGCGTAGTTGCCAACGAACCCTGTAGCAACTCCCAAGGTTTATACCGCGAGGTGTAGGCGAGAAGAAGGGATAGCAAAATCGTAGCCTGACGAACAGAAACCTGATATTAAGGCGTTTACGGTGGATAAGCTGACTAAAGACAGTGAAGTCCCAAAGGCAACCGTAACCCGTAGGCGTAAATCAGGCAGGTAGACGAGGAAAGACTGGCAGGCTTATCCCGTGAGGTCTCGTAGACGGATTCATTAGCCGTAGTAACAACGAACTGCGAGAAGTCAGCAGAAGCCGTAGTAGGCAGGATTCTGAAATGCGTCCTGCTAAAGGGCTGAACAATGTAACCGTGTAATCAAATGTATGCTCTATGGAATACCTGACAGCAGGAATGGCGAAACGTAAATGAGCAGATACTGCAACACTTAGGGTGAATCCATAGAAACGGAAAGGAGAAAGCACACAAAGCAATGTCGGAACTGTTGGAAAAGATACTGTCCAATGAGAACATGAACGCTGCCTACAAGAGAGTATGTGCTAACAAAGGAGCAGGCGGAGTGGATAATGTAACGGTTGAAGAACTTGAAGACTATATCAAAGAGCATTGGAATAGTATCAGAGAGCAAATCAAGCACAGGAAGTACAAGCCTCAGGCAGTTAGGAGAGTAGAGATACCCAAGCCAAACGGAGGAGTGAGGAAACTCGGAATTCCAACCGTTATGGACAGAGTAATTCAGCAAGGTATCGTGCAGATAATAAGCCCGATGTGTGAACCTATGTTCTCGGAATGGAGCTATGGCTTCAGACCAGACAGAAGTTGCGAAATGGCTATCAGGCAACTACTGATTTATCTGAACGAGGGTTATGAATGGATAGTTGATATCGACTTGGAGAAATTTTTCGACAACGTACCGCAGGATAAACTTATGAGTCTTGTCCATGACATTATCAACGATGGCGATACCGAATCACTTATTCGCAAATACCTAAAAGCAGGAGTCATGACACCGCAGGGGTATGAGGAAACAAAACTCGGAACACCTCAGGGTGGAAATCTGTCACCACTTTTGTCAAACATTATGCTGAATGAATTGGATAAGGAACTTGAAGCTAGAGGTCTACGGTTCACGAGATACGCTGACGATTGTGTAATAGCGGTTAGAAGCGAGTCAAGTGCAAAGAGAGTCATGCGTACAGTGTCGGGATGGATACAAAGAAAACTTGGGTTAAAGGTCAATATGACCAAGACTCATATCACGAGACCGACGAAACTGAAATATCTTGGTTTTGGATTCTACAAAGACAGTAAATCAAAGGAATGGAAATGCAGACCACATCAGGATTCTGTAAGGAAATTCAAAGCGAGATTGAAAGAACTTACTTGTAGAAAAATGCCTGGAACAGTTACAAGTAGGATTGAGAAAATCAATCAGGTAACAAGAGGCTGGATTAATTACTATGCTTTTGGCTCTATGAAATCAGCGATGACTGAAATCGACGCACATTTACGAACGAGAATCAGAATCATTATCTGGAAGCAATGGAAAGTACCGAAGAAACGTCAATGGGGACTGCAGAAGTTAGGTATTAGCAAAGATGAAGCCAGACGGACAGCGTATTGGGGAGACCGATACCAAGTTGTGGCTACAAAATCTTGTTTAAGAAGGGCACTATCGAAAGACGTTTTTGCAAAAGCAGGTCTTGTAAGTTGCCTTGATTATTATAATGTGCGTCATGCGTTGAAGTTATGTTGAACCGCCGTATGCCGAACGGCATGTACGGTGGTGTGAGAGGGGAGAGAAAATCTCCCCTACTCGATTTCTTTACATTTTCAATACCAAGTGATAGAATATATTTTGTAAAAGTAAATTGAGCACAATTAAACTTGGAATAGTTTTATGTTTTTGAAAGGAAGATATTATGCTCCAGATTAAAGAAATCAGAAAAGAGTATAAGACCGGCGGGCGTGTGCAGGTTGCTTTAAATGATGTCAGTCTTGCGCTTCGTGATAATGAGTTTGTGGCTATACTCGGCCCAAGTGGTTCAGGTAAGACTACGTTGTTAAATATAATAGGCGGTCTTGATCGTTATAATTCCGGAGATCTTATTATAAAAGGTATGGAAAATATGATGCAAAGCGCTATGGTTGTACTCGGTAATCGTATAAAAACCGGTATGGAAAGTGCCATGAGTGTACCATAAAATGTGTCAGTAAGAAACGTCCCTTTTGCCTTATATTTATAGAAGTTAGTCCTCGTAATACATTTCTGTTGATTTATGTAGGAAAATGTGCTAAACTATGCCAATGTAAATTTGATATATGCGATAAGCGGTGCAGACGGACAATTATTTTTGACTTGACGTTAAAAGGGAAGCAGGTGAGAATCCTGCACGATCTCGTCACTGTATTTGCGGAGTATGGGTATAGGTAAGATTAAGTGTAGATACTTGATTTTACAGCCACTGACAGCTATGTTGGGAAGGTATATCTTATATGCTGATGCATAAGCCAGGAAACCTGCCGGTTATTAAGGGTACAGGAATGTAAAATTCCGGATTACGAGGCATTAATCGTACCAATGGATACGTTAATT
This sequence comes from uncultured Lachnospiraceae bacterium, assembly GCA_902800325.1. Classification (GTDB taxonomy): domain Bacteria; phylum Bacillota; class Clostridia; order Lachnospirales; family Lachnospiraceae; genus Coprococcus_C. The sequence goes on along the minus strand of CADCDW010000012.1, from coordinate 11,214 downwards.
ACGGTATTCTTGTTTTTGGTGCCTTTTGCTTAATCAGTGAAGGTTTTTTTATTTTATAGGAAATCTTTCCTATATGTTCTTTATGTACCGGATATATCATCACTAATCTAAGGAGGATATTTAATTATGAGAAAGAAACTTTTGGTAATTGCTCTTGCAGGATGTATGGTACTTGCGACAGGATGCGGTAAGGATGACTCAAAAAATGAAACTACCACAGCTACTGAAGAGACAACCACAGAGGCTGTAACCGAGGAGGAAAAAACAGAAGCTGTAGAAGATGCAAGTGCAGACGATGCTGAGGCAGAAGATGAAGAAAATTATGAGACAGGTGATGCAAGTCTGGATGATCCTTTAAATCAGGATGATATAGGTGAAACAGAACTTCTGGTAGTAAGCTTTGGTACAAGCTTCAATGACAGCAGAAGACTTACTATAGGTGCTATCGAGGGTGCACTTGCTGATGCATTTCCTGATTACAGTGTGCGTAGAGGTTTTACCAGTCAGATTATAATAGACCATGTAAAGAGCCGTGATGGTGTAACAATCGATAATGTAACCGAGGCGCTTGACAGAGCTGTAGACAATGGCGTAAAGACGCTTGTTGTACAGCCTACACATCTTATGGACGGATATGAGTACAATGACCTGGTTGATGAGATTTCACAGTATGCAGATGCTTTTGATAAGATTATTATAGGCGAGCCTCTTCTTACTACAGATGAAGATTTTAAGGCTGTTGCAGAAGCTATAGTTGAAGCAACAAAAGAGTATGATGACGGTAAGACTGCTATCTGTTTTATGGGACATGGAACAGAGGCTGATTCCAATGGCGTATATGCTCATATGCAGGAAGTGATAGATGAGCTTGGTTATGAGAATTATTTTATCGGAACGGTAGAAGCAACACCAAGTCTTGACGATCTGGTTAAGGCTGTCGGTGAGGGTGATTATGAGAGAGTTATCCTTGAACCGCTTATGGTTGTTGCAGGCGATCATGCTAACAATGACATGGCCGGTGATGAAGAGGATTCATGGAAGTCGGTATTTGAGGCGGAAGGATATGAGGTAGAATGTGTCTTAAGAGGACTTGGAGAGCTTCCGACTATTCAAGAGTTATATGTGCAGCATGTGCAGGACGCTATAGATGCAAACAAATAATCTAATGTGATATAATGAAAGCATCATAAAATATTTATTGTAAGTTAAATGAGGAATGGATTATGAGAAAGATATTTACTAAGGCTGTTATTGCATCAGTTGTAGTCGTAATGGGATTATCAGGTTGTTCTTCAAACAAAAATGAAGAAAAAACTACCGCAAGCGAAACCGAGGCTGTTACAGAAGAAGTTTTAGATGAAGCAACTATTGGTGACGCGGCAGTTTCAAATGAAGAAGAAGCAAGCTCAAGCGATGCATCTGATAAGGTGGCTGATGCTTCTGAGATGACAACTATTGAGGATGTTGTTGAAGAGGGTATGGTTCCTATATATGCCGATCAGATAAAAGATGGTGTATATGATGTTGAGGTATCATCGAGCTCATCTATGTTTAAAATAGATAGTTGTAAGCTTACTGTTAAGGACGGCAGCATGACTGCTGTTATGACTATGGGAGGAACCGGTTATCTGTATCTCTATCTCGGAACCGGAGAGGAAGCTTCTGCGACAAGAGAAGACTACTATATTCCTTATATAGAAAATGATGACGGAACCCACAGCTTTGAAGTAAGTGTCGAGGCTTTGGACGAAGGTATAGCATGTTCGGCATACAGTAAGAAAAAAGAAAAATGGTATGACAGAACCATACTTTTCAGAGCCGATTCTCTTCCAATGGATGCCTTTAAAGAAGGAGTATTTACAACAGCAGATTCACTAGGCTTGAAGGATGGAGAATATACAGTTGAAGTTTCTTTAAGTGGTGGATCGGGTAAGGCAGGTATAGATTCTCCTGCAAAGATAAAGGTTGAAGATGGAGAGTGTAAGGCAACTATAGTATGGAGCAGTCCCAACTATGATTATATGATTGTAAATGGTGAAAAAATCCTTCCTGTCAATACTGACGGTAATTCGACGTTTGAAATACCGGTTAGTATGTTTGACAGAAATATGAAGGTTATAGCAGATACAACTGCCATGAGTGAACCGCATGAGATAGAGTATATTTTAAATTTTGATTCTACGTCAATTAAGGAATAATATGAATAATAATGCTAAAAGAATAAATAACTTAATATTTTTATTATTATTTGTACTTTCTTTGATGGTGACAGGATGTAATTCAAAAAAAGAAAGCAATAATAACGATAAAATCAGTACAGGTACTGATACAGGTAATGATGCTTTAGATGAAGCCCCTTATATAGAGGGGCTTCATTTTAAAGAAGAGGTTTCTTTGGACTATGCGGAGTGTTTTTCCATATATAGATATGAAGAAGGCTATTCGGTTATAGAAGTAAATGATGGAAGAAATTATCTGGTAGTTCCTGAAGATGCAGCTATACCTGAAGGAACAGAAGGATATTTTATAATAAAGAAACCTGTATTAAATATATATCTGGCATCTACGTCTACTATGGCACTGTTTAATGCAATGGATTCACTTGATGTAGTAGGCATGACTTCTCTTCGTGCGAAGGACTGGTATATAGACAATGTAGTTTCGGCTATGGAGGATGAAGAAATATTATTTGCAGGCAAGTATTCTGAACCTGATTATGAGCTTTTACTTGATGAAAATTGCAATCTGGCGATAGAAAACACTATGATTCTTCATACTCCGGAGGTTAAAGAAAAACTGGAAGAACTTGGTATAACAGTTTTTATAGATTGTTCAAGTTATGAAGAACACCCACTTGGAAGAAGCGAGTGGATAAAGGTTTATGCTGAACTTACGGACAGGCAGGAAGAAGCTGAACTTTTTTTCAGAGCACAAAAGGATGTGGTTGACAGTCTGGCTCAGTATGAAAATACCAAAAAGACTGTAGCATATTTTTATATAAATGAATCAGGCTCGGTAGTTGTCAGAAAATCGTCTGATTATATACCTAAAATGATAGAGATAGCAGGCGGACATTATATATTTGAAAATCTTGGAGATGATGAGGAATCAGCATCTTCGAGTACCAATATAACTATGGAAGAGTTTTATAATCAGGCAAAGGATGCCGATTATCTGATATATAATGCAACAATTGATAATCCGTTAAACAGTATAGACGAGCTGATTGGTAAAAATGCACTTTTTTCTGAGTTTAAGGCGGTTAAAAATGATAATGTATGGTGTACTGAAAAAAACATGTTTCAGGCTACAGACGTTATCGGCAATATAATAAATGATTATCATACTGTTTTTACAGATGATAATGCTGAAAAACTTGAATTTATGTACCATATACACTAAAATATATTTTAAGAAAAAACAGGGAGCATATACATATGAAAAAGGAGAATAAAAATAACAATAATATAAGATATATTTTATTCTTTCTTTTCATGTTTGCTCTTTTTATTATAATTACGATTTTAAATATCAATATCGGTTCGGTTCACATATCCGTATCAAAGATATTTAAAATCATTTTTTTTAGGCAGGGTGAAAAGGGCTATTACAATATTATCTGGCATATAAGATTGCCGAGGATTTGTATGGCGGCGATTCTTGGTGGGGCACTTTCCTTATCGGGACTTTTGCTTCAGATATTCTTTAACAACCCCATAGCAGGGCCGTATATACTTGGTATCTCTTCGGGTGCCAAGATGGTGGTTGCGCTTACGCTTGTTTATCTCCTTGAAAAGATCGGAAGAGTTTCATCGATAACACTTATAATAGCGGCATTTGCAGGTTCTATGCTTTCGATAGCTTTTATTCTTTTGTTGTCAAAATATATAAGGTCTATGTCAGTTCTTATAATAGGCGGAATTATGATAAATTATATATGCTCTGCAGTAACGGATTTTGTAATTACATTTGCAAGCGATTCGGATATAATCAATCTGCATGGTTGGTCACTGGGCAGCTTTTCCGCTTCGAATTGGAGAGATGTAGGTATCGCATTTGTGGTAGTCACAATAACATCAGTAACTATATTTTTTCTTGCTAAACCGATAAGTGCATTTTTACTTGGAGAGGCTTATGCTAAGAGCGTGGGAGTCAATATAAAGGTTTTCAGGGTTGTTCTTATTCTTTTATCAAGTATTCTTTCGGCATGTGTTACAGCATTTGCAGGACCGATATCATTTGTTGGAATTGCAGTGCCGCATCTCATAAAAAGAGGTTTGAAAACTTCAAAGCCGATTATAGTTATTCCGGCATGCTTTATCGGCGGAAGCATATTCTGTATGGTATGTGACCTCATAGCGAGGACAGCATTTTCGCCAACGGAGCTTAATATAAGTACAGTGACGGCGATATTTGGCGCACCGATAGTTATAGTGATGCTTATAAAAAGCAGTAAGGGGAGGTAGCTTATGGATTACTTTGTAAAAGCGTCAAAGCTTGCTGTCGGATATGGTGGCAAGCCTCTACTGAAGGATATGGATTTTGGCATCGAAAAAGGTGAAATACTTACTCTGATCGGGCCAAATGGATCGGGTAAATCAACGATACTAAAGAGTATAACCGGGCAGCTTGGGACGATTTCGGGAACCGTTTATATAGGTGAAAATGAATTAAGAAGTATAGATTATAAGGATATGGCAAAAAAAACCTCGGTACTTCTTACCGAGCGTGTCAGACCGGAGCTTATGACATGTTATGATGTGGTTGCGCTTGGCAGATATCCATATACGGGCAAGATGGGGATTCTTGGCAGGGAAGATGAAAAGATAGTACTTGAATCCATGGAGAAAGTCGGAATAACTACGCTTAAGGATATGGATTTTCAAAGGATAAGCGATGGTCAAAAGCAACGTGTACTTCTTGCACGTGCCATATGTCAAAAACCTGAGGTTTTGGTTTTAGATGAGCCTACATCATTTCTTGATATAAAATATAAGATTGAGCTTTGTTCTTTACTAAAAAAAATGGCAAAGGAAGAAAATGTGGCAGTAATTTTGTCTTTGCATGAGATAGAACTTGCTGAAAAGCTTTCGGACAAGCTGTTATGCGTAAAGGGTGATGGTATATTGCATTTTGGAACGCCGGAAGAAGTGTTTAAAAAAGACATTATTATGGAGCTTTTTGATATAGACAAAAAGGCTTTTGAGATGTATTTTTCCAAAGTTGTTTTTTATGATTGATGAGGTAGGATATGGCTAAGGTAATTATGGTTCAGGGAACCATGTCGAGTGTCGGTAAAAGCCTGATTGTGGCAGGACTTTGCAGAGTGTTTAAACAGGATGGTTATACAGTTTGCCCTTTTAAGTCACAAAATATGGCACTTAATTCATATATAACAAAAGATGGTCTGGAGATGGGAAGAGCACAGGTTATGCAGGCCGAGGCAGCAGGCATAGAACCGGATGTTGCTATGAATCCTATACTTCTTAAGCCGACAAGCGACGTAGGTTCGCAGGTTATAGTAAACGGCGAAGTGGTCGGTAACATGAAGGCGCGTGAATATTTTGAGTATAAGAAGTCGCTGGTGCCTGAGATTATGAAGGCATATAATAAGCTTGACAGTTTATACGACATTATTGTTATCGAGGGTGCAGGAAGTCCTGCTGAGATTAATCTTAAAGATAATGATATCGTCAATATGGGTATGGCAGAGCTTGTGGATGCACCTGTTATACTTGTTGGTGATATAGACAGAGGTGGCGTATTTGCACAGCTTTTGGGTACGCTTATGCTATTAGACAAAGACGAGAGAACTCGTGTAAAGGGACTTGTTATCAATAAGTTTCGCGGTGATAAAAGCATACTTGATCCGGGTATCGATATGCTTTTGGAAAAGGGAAAGGTTGATGTGGTAGGAGTCGTTCCGTATATGAAGCTTAATCTTGAAGACGAGGACAGCGTGACGGAAAGGTTTGACAAGGTTAATAGGTTAGAAAAATGTGATGATTTATGTAAAAGCGACGGCATATCAGATGGAAATTCGATGAACTTTTCGTCGTTCGATAAGATAGATATAGCTGTTATAAAACTTCCTCATATATCAAATTTTACTGATTTCAATGTGTTTGAGCAAACGACTTATGTAAACTTGTACTATGTAGATAATATTAATACACTTGGCAGTCCGGATATGATAATTCTCCCGGGAAGTAAGAATACAATAGCAGATATGAAATGGCTAAGGGATAGCCGGCTTGAAGATAAGATAAAAGAATTGGCAGAAGATAAAAAGAATGAAGTTCCGGTATTTGGTATCTGCGGCGGATATCAGATGCTTGGCAAAATGATTAAGGATGCAGGTAATCAGGAGGAGGGCGGCTTTATAAAGGGCATGGAGCTTCTTCCTGTTGAAACATATATCAGTAATGAAAAAACACGCAGACAGATAAGTGGAAGAATTGGCAAGATGGACGGTATATTATCAGAACTTTCCGGTAAAGAATACGAGGGTTATGAGATTCATATGGGTGTTTCCGGATATGAGGATAATAAACCGGTCATTAGTCCGGTAGTTCAAAATAAAAATATCTATGGGACATATATACATGGTATATTTGATAAAAAAGAAATTGCATATTCAATTATAAAAGCCTTAGCAGCTAAAAAGAAGCTGGACATTGATGATATAAATATAAAAAATTACAAAGATATTAAAGATGAGGAATTTGATAAGCTTGCTGATAATATACGCAAGTTTATGGATATGGACAAGATATATAAGATTATTGTTGACTAAAAAATATACTTGGTATTAAAATACTAAAGGATAAGGTTTTTTAATTTAAATCCGGGGTAGAAAAAATGGTTAATGGAAAGAAATTAATTGCACTTTGCACATCAAGAATATACGATCCGCAAATTCATAATTTCATAAAAACTCTTAATGAAAAGCTTATCGGCAATGACTGTATGCTTTTTATATTCTCTACAAATTCGGATATTTACTGGAATGAAGATGATATACCGTCAGAGGCTTATGTTTTTGATCTGCTTCCTTATGAGGAACTTGACGGTATTTTAATAATGGATGAAAAGATTAAGAGCCATACGGTTTCCGAAAAAATAATCAATCGTGCCAAGGTAAACGGAGTACCTGTGGTAGTTATCGATGGTTCTTATACCGGTGTTCACTCGCTTAGATTTAATTATGCCGGTGGTTTTGAAAAGGTCGTCAGACATCTGGTTGAGGAGCATCATGTAAAGCGACCTCATATGATGGCCGGTTTTAAGGATAATGTTTTTTCTGAAGAGCGCATCGAAGTATTTAAAAAAGTGCTTGCGGAAAATGGAATAGCCTTTGATGACAGTATGTTAAGTTACGGTAATTTTTGGGCGGATCCTACTATCAGTGCAACAAAAGAGATTTTAAAAAGAGATATACTTCCGGATGCTATCGTGTGTGCAAATGATATCATGGCACTTAATGTTTGTGATGTGCTTGCACAAAATAATATATCTGTTCCGGATGATATAATAGTAACAGGTTTTGATGGTATAGATGAGGTGTATTTCTCTAATCCTCTTATCACTACCGTAAGCTGTGAAACCTCACTCCTTACAGATGCGGCAGTTGAGATGATGCTGGATCTTATTCAGGGAAAGAAAGTAGAAGATGTGCTTATTATGCCAAGATTTATCGAAAATGAATCCTGTGGATGTAAGCGACAAAATTTTGCGGCACAGATGATGGCAAGGATTAATTACAGCTTTTACAGACATCAGGATGATTCAAGAATATTATATGAAATAGCAGCAAGGATGGAGACAAGCAAGACTGTTTGGGATATGGCAGCTTCTATTCATGATTTTAAGACTTTTAATCATCTGTGTGTTGTAGATAAAAATTGCTTTGTTAAGGATAAGTATTATTTTCTTATACCCAAAGAAGAAATGAAAAAAAGAGATTTGCACCTTATAAACGATGCGGATTATGCAGAAGCACATAAGGAAGAAAGACTTCCTATACCAAAAGAAATATTTTATGATGATACGGTCAATGAAAAGGAAAATGTATTGTCGGGAAATTATAGAAGATTTGTTTTGGAACGTGCGCAAAAAGGATATCCTGTTGTCTTTAATGCACTTGATTATATGAATCGTGCTTTTGGATTTAACTGCTATTATTTTGATGATTATAATATATCCAATTATTCCAGACTGGCAACTATGTCAGGTGCCATGAGTACGGGTATCGGAGGATTTTTGAATTTAAGATATCAAAGGTATCTTCTTGAAAAAGTTAATTCCATGTATAATCATGATCCACTTACGGGTCTTTATAACAGAGTAGGTTTTGATACAGCATTTAAAGAACGTTTGAAGACTATAGAAAATAACGAAACACCGATTACATTTATAATGTCTGACCTTGATGGTTTAAAATATATAAATGATAATTATGGTCATGCAGAGGGTGACAGAGCTATAGCGGCTGTAGCCGATGCACTGATTAATTCGTGTCCAAAGGATGCTTTATGTGTAAGGTTTGGCGGCGATGAAATGTTCTCCGTAATTATAGGAGAGTGTGATGTGGATGGCATAGTAAATAATATTAATCAAACCTTGATAGATTTTAACAATAGTTCAAATCTGGATTATAAAGTAAGTTCAAGTAGCGGTTATGTAATTGATAAGCTTGATAAAAATTTTGATATTCAGTTAGCATTAAAACATGCCGATTTGGAAATGTATAAAATAAAAAGTAAAACGCATATGGCAAAATAAATGCTCCCTGTAAAGTTAGATTGATAAGCTGCTTTAAAGGGAGTTTTTTCTTGCAATAAAGCCATTGGTGTGCGACAATAATATTGATTAAAATAAAAGGGAAAAGATAGTGATTATCATTGGAAAATAAAGTAGCTTTTAAAGAATTATTATTAAAAAAAAATTATATAGTAAAACCTGACAGGTTATATTATGACAAAGTAAAAACCAACTGGGACAAGGCAGCAAAACCGCTTGACAGTCTTGGTGTATTTGAAGATTTAACGGCGCGTATCGGCTGCATACTTGAGGATACAGAGCTTGATATAAACAAGAAGGCTGTTATAGTTATGTGTGCGGATAATGGAGTAGTTGATGAAGGCATAAGTCAGTGTGGTCAGGAGGTTACATTTGCTGTGGCAAGGTCTATGGGGGAAAATCGTTCTTCAGTCGGCAAGATGGCAGCTTTATGCGGTACCAAAATTATACCGGTTGATATAGGTATAAATTCCCATGAAGATATACCGGGAGTGCTTGATAAAAAAATAAGTTGTGGTACGAGAAATTTTGCGAAAGAGCCTGCCATGACAAAGGAAGAAATGTATAATGCCATACAAGTAGGTATGGATATCGTATTTGATTGTAAGAAGGATGGTTACAGTATACTCGGTATAGGCGAGATGGGTATAGGGAATACAACTACAAGCAGTGCAGTGGCAGCTTCATTTCTTGCAGGAGATAGTATGGACGACTATATAGACAAACTGGTGGGGCGTGGCGCAGGACTTAGTGATAGAGGCCTGGCAAAGAAGAAATCTGTAGTTAAAGCTGCTATAGTAAAATATAATTTATGTAACGCAGATATTCTTACTGTTTTACAGACTGTCGGTGGTCTGGATATAGCAGGACTTGTAGGGGTTATAGTAGGTGGAGCCATTTATCATATACCGGTTGTTTTGGATGGAATTATAAGTGCAGTTGCAGCGCTTGTGGCCGTAAAGCTGTTTCCGGAAGTTAAAGAATATATACTGGCATCGCATATGGGTAAGGAGCCGGCTATGAAATACCTTATGGAAGAACTTGGACTGATGCCTGTTATATATGGTGGACTCGCTCTCGGAGAAGGAACAGGTGCTGTCATGATGTTTTCACTTCTTGATATGGCTCTTTCGGTTTATAAGAGACAGACAACGTTTGAAGATATACATATAGAACCTTATAAGAGATTGGTATAAAGACTATGATGATTTTGATTTATGGCGGAAGCGGAAGCGGAAAATCTGCTTTTGCAGAACAGAGAATAAAAGAATTAAATGTTAGCGGAAATAATCTATATTATCTTGCCACCATGCAGGTGTTTGATGATGAAGATATGGAACGTGTAAATCGTCATAGAAAAAATCGTGCAGATAAAAACTTTAAAACTATTGAACAGCCAAAGGATATAGCTTTGATTATGCCGGAAATGAAGGAAGAACCTTCAGATATACTCCTTGAATGTATGTCCAATCTCATTGCCAATGAGATGTTTTCGGACGGGATTATAAATGGTAAAAAGGTTTTGGATAAACTAAAAAAAGAAATCGTTTTGCTGAATGATTCATGCAGAAATTTTGTTATAGTTTCAAATAATATTTTTGAAGATGGTATCGTATATGAAGCTGAAACTATGGAATATATAAATATATTAGGTGATATTAATATTTTTTTATCCGGACTATCTGACGAAGTCTGGGAGGTTGTAGCAGGTATTCCTATAAGACTAAAGTGAAAGGATCGGAAAATATGGAAATCATAAAAGCATTTTGTATAGCATTTTCTATATACTCGGGTATACCTGTGCCGCAGTTTAAATGGGAGGAAAAAGATATGAGATATCATCTTATTTTTTTTCCGTTTGTTGGAGCGGTTATAGGTGGCTTATTGTATATTTGGAATTATATCTGCTTATATTATGGTATTGGTGTGCTGACATTTACATGTGTGGGAACGGCAATTCCCATTATTATAACAGGCGGTTTTCATATAGATGGATTTATGGATACCATGGATGCGTTTAAATCCTACAAAAGCAAAGAGGAAAAACTGAGAATAATGAAGGATGCTCATATCGGGGCATTTTCAGTAATTATGCTTGCAGCATGGGGACTGTCTTATATGGGTGCTTTGTCATATATCGGTTGCGATGAGCTTTTTATGTGTGAAATATACGGAGTGTTCGCATGTATATTTGTACTTTCAAGAATACTCAGTGCAATTCTTGTTTTATCACTTAACGGAGCCAAAGAGGAAGGGCTGCTTCATACTTTTTCTGACAGTGCTAAAAATAAAAAAGGGTTTGTAAAAGCTGTACTTTTTTTGGAACTGGTTATGTGCCTTGGCTTTATGGTGTGGAGTAATCTTGTCTTAAGTATTGTGGTTGTGGCCGGAGCGGTTTTGTTTGTTGTATAT